>JBAPMW010000242.1:0-1503 GCA_049278815.1 Hyphomicrobiaceae bacterium | reverse complement strand
GAGATGGGCACGAGCTTCCTGCTACATAGAGTCAACGAGCCACAAAACGGGAGGACGAGATGTTGAAATGGTCGGTCGTAGCAGCCGTAGCCCTCTGTGCCGGGCTGAACCCTGCGGTGGCAAGGGCACAAGAGGTCGAGCTTATCTTCGCCATTCCGGCCCAGACGCTGACCTTCAGCGCCCACTACGTCGCCCATGACGGGGGCTTCTTCAAGAAGGAGGGCCTGAAGGTCACCGACCGCAACCTGGTGGGCGTGAACTCGCCCAATGCCGTGCTCGCCGGCAGCGCCGATCTCACGATCGGCACGGGCCCCGTCTTCCTGCGGGCCGCCTCAAAGGGCCAGAAGTTCAAGGCGATCGTCAATCTGGTCAACAGGCCGCTGGTCGAGCTGGTGCTGCGCAAGGACGTGGCCGACGCGGCCGGCATCACCGACAAGACCCCCGCCCTGGAGCGCGCCAAGGCGCTGAAGGGCAAGACCATCGCCATCCAGGGTGTCGGCAGCATCGTGCACGCCTGGCAGCGCTATGTCACCGCCCGGGCCGGCCTTAACATCGAGACCGATGTCCGCATCCAGCCGATGGACCCGCCCGCCATGGGACCGGCGCTCGAGAGCAAGTTGATCGACGGCTACACCACGTCGATGCCCTTCACCACACAGGCCATCGTCAAGGGCACTGCGATCATGGTGGCCAGCTCCACCTTCGATGCGCCGGAGCTGGTGCCGTTCGCGTATGCCATGGTCTACGGCATGCCCGACTTCTGCACCAAGAAACGCGACGTGTGCGCGCGGGTGGCCCGCGCCTATGTGGGCGCCGCGAAGATGATCCAGGAGCAGCCGGACGTTGTGCTCGAGACCATCCTGAAGAAGCGCTTCCCGAAGCTGGACCCGACACTGCTCGCCACCGCCTGGAAGGTGGCGCAGAAGGCGCACGCCAAGGACGTCCGCGTGTCCGTGGCCATGCTGGAGAACTCGCAGAAGGTGAGCCTCGTCGCCAAGCTGCTCGACCCCAAGGAAGCCCTGACGAAATTCGACGACCTGTTCACAGACGAGTTCATCAAGTAGCAGACCCGTCGAAAGACGCCGCGGCTGACTTGCGACGTTGCGACAAGGCCTGAAGCGAAACACATTGGTTCGAAGCGCCGCCCGGATCCCCTCTCCCCGCTGTTGCGGGGAGAGGGGGTTCCACACCGTATCCTCTCGCATCCGGCGCCTACGCGTCACTGGCTGTGCGGCTTGGACCTCTCGAACGCGGCGAGGGACTCCGTGCTCGCCTCCTGCTGGTGCCTGGCCTGCCACTCCTTGTAGGGCATGCCGTAGACGATCTCGCGCGCGGCGTCCTTGGTGAGGTCCACGCCGCGCTCGGCGGCGGCCTCCTGGTACCAGTTGGAAAGGCAGTTGCGGCAGAAGCCGGCGAGATTCATGAGGTCGATGTTCTGCACCTCGGCGCGGTTGCGGAAATGCTCCAGCAGGCGCCGGAAGGCGGCGGCCTCCAGCTCCGTCG
>JBAPMW010000241.1:0-5487 GCA_049278815.1 Hyphomicrobiaceae bacterium | reverse complement strand
CGGCGGGGGCGGCGGCTGCTTCGCCGGCGGCAGCATGCGGCGCTCGACGTGCGCCCAGACCTCGGCCGCGATCGCCTGCGGCGTCCCCGTGGCGTCGACCACCTTGCAGCGGCGGGGCTCGGCCTTGGCGATGGCGAGGTAGCCCTGGCGCAGGCGCTCGTGGAAGTCCATGTCGCGCTTCTCGAAGGCGTCGGCATCCTCGCCGGCGATGGCCGCCGCCAGCCGGCGCGTGGTGGCGCGGGCCAGACCCACCTCGGCGGGGAGGTCGAGGACGAACGTCATGTCGGGATACGTCAGCTTGACGACGATCAGCTCCAGCGCCTTGAACACGTCGAGCGGCAGGCCGCCGGCCTCCACCTGATAGACGCGGGTGGAATCGGAGAACCGGTCCGAGATCACCCACTGGCCCGCCACCAGCGCCGGACGGATCACCTTCTCGACGTGGTCGGCGCGGGCGGCATAGAACAGCAGCGCCTCGGACAGGGCGGAATGGGGGGCAATCTCGGGGTCCAGGATCAGGCTGCGCACCTGCTCGGCGAACGGCGAGCCGCCCGGCTCGCGCGTCAGGATGGGAGCGATGCCGGCATGACTCAGGGCCTCGGCCAAGAGCCGCGCCTGCGTGGTCTTGCCGGAGCCCTCGCCGCCCTCGAAGGTGATGAACCGACCCGATGGCATGCCTACGCTCGCCCGGCCGCGCTGTCTAAGGTATCCACGCCGTAGCGAAATAGAGCAGCGAGTCAAGCCCCCGGCGCACGAAGCCGGCCCTGCCCACGTCCTCTGCCGCATAGAGCGGCACCTCGCTGGTGGCCTCGCTGGCGGTGGTGACGCGCAGGATGGCGACCTGGTCGCCCTTCTTGATCGGCGGCATCAGCGGGCCCTTGTAGAAGATGCGCGCCATGATCTTGGGATTGCTGGGAGAGCGCGGCAGCACCACGCTCACGCCGTCGCCGCCGACGAGCGGCATGTACATGCGGTCCCCACCCCAGATGCGGGCGTGGCCGACAACCTCGCCGGGCTCGAACAGCTGGGCCTCAGAGAAGCTCTTGAACCCCCACTCCAGCAGCTTCTTCGCGTCGTCCTTGCGCGCGTCGGCCGTTTCGGCGCCGTTGATGACCAGAATCAAGCGGCGGTTTCCCTGCAGGGCAGAGACGACGATGCCGTAGCCGCTCTCCTTGATGTAGCCGGTCTTGAGGCCGTCGACGCCCGGCACGTGGCCGAGCAGCGGGTTGCGGTTGTAGAACTTGTGGGTGCGGTAGTGGAGCTCGCGCTGGGCGAACCAGGGGTAGTATTCGGGATACTCCCTGATGATGTGGCGCGCCAGCATGGCGATCTCGCGCACCGTCATCAGGTGCTGGGGATGGTAGAGGCCGGTGGCGTTCTTGAACACCGACTTCGTGAGACCCAGGCGCCGCGCCTCTTTGGTCATCTCCTCGGCGAACAGCATCTCGCTGCCGCCCATGTTCTCGGCCACCGAGATGGCGGCGTCGTTGGCCGACTGCACGATGATGCCCTTGATGAGCTCCTCCACCTTGGCAGTCTTGCCCACCGGCACGAACATGGCCGCCGTGCGCGAGGGCGCCCCGCCGGTGCGCCAGGCGTGCTCGCTCATGAGGAAGTCGGCGTCGAGCTTCAGCTCGCCCGAGCGCAGCGCCATGAACATCATGATGAGCACCATCAGCTTGCTCATGCTGGCCGGCGGCACCTTCTCGTCGGCGTTGCGCTGGTAGAGCACGGCGCCGCTGTCGGCATCCATCAGGATCGCGTACGGCGATTTCAGGACCACCTCGCCCGACTGCTGCGCCTGCGTCTGCGCACGGCCGGCCGTGGCGCCGAGCTGGCCGAAGGCCAGGACCAGGGTCAGAGCGAGACGAAGCGCCCGGCGCGTCGGGCGCGGGCATGGATGCGGACCGGCGCGCAGACCTCGACACCGGCTTGGGTGCCAACCGGCCGGGGCGGGCATGCGGACTGCTCCGATCATGGCGGACTCGCTGTGGCGGGCTTGAGGGCGGACTATCGGATCGGTCACGCTGACAGTCAACGGCCGGGTGGCCGAGTGGCTTAAGGCAGCGGTCTAGAAAAGCGCACGGGTCATTCCGGCCTTCCTCAAGGCCCATCCCGAGCATGTCCGCGAGTTGCTCGCCGCTGCCCGAGTGCGCTAAAGACGGCGCCTCGGGTAGGTGGCTGAGTGGTTGAAAGCATCCGCCTTGAAAGCGGACGAGGGTGCAAGCTCTCCGGGGGTTCGAATCCCTCCCTACCCGCCACAGCGGACCTGGCACCGCCAGGAGTCTTGGGCGTGCAATCACGATTGCGCGCGCCGGGCTACCTGAACCGCAAACCGTCGCGCGAGAGCTGGCCGATCGCGGTGCAGCCCATCAGTTTCATGTCCCGCTCCAGCTCGCTCAGCATCAGGCCGAGAGCACGCTCCACGCCGGCCCGGCCGGCGGCGGCCAGAGGATAGAGATAGTAGCGACCGATGCCGACCGCCTTGGCGCCTACGGAGAGCGCCTTCAGCACGTGGCTCCCGCGCTGGACGCCGCCGTCCATGAGCACGTCGATCCGATCGCCCACGGCATCGACGATCTCGGCCAACTGGTCGAAGGATGCCCGCGAGCCGTCCAGCTGGCGGCCGCCGTGGTTGGAGACGACAATGCCGGTGCAGCCGATCTCGACCGCGCGCCTGGCATCGGCGACCGACATGATTCCCTTGAGGCAGAACTGGCCGTTCCAGTGCTGAACCATGGCGGCTACATCGCTCCAGTTCATGGACGGGTCCAGCATTTCGGTGAAATAGCGGCCGATCGACAGGGCTCCACCCCTCATGTCGACGTGCTCGTCGAGCTGAGGCAGCTTGAAGCGCTCATGGGTGACGTAGTTGATGCTCCACATGGGCCTGATCGCGAATTGCAGCATCCCGGCAAGCGTCAGCCTGAAGGGAATGGAAAAGCCGGTTCGCAGGTCGCGTTCGCGATTGCCGCCCGTGATGCTGTCCACGGTCAGCATCATGACCTCGACCCCTGCGTCTTTGGCCCGTTGCAGCATGGCGCGGTTGAGGCCGCGGTCTTTGTGGAAATAGAACTGGTAGATCTGTGGGGTGTCATGCGTCTTGCGCAACTCCTCGAGGCTCACCGTGCCCAGCGAGGAAACGCCGAACATTGTGCCGTATCGCGCCGCCGCAGCGGCCACCGCACGCTCGCCCTCGTGGTGGAACAGACGCTGAAGGGCGGTCGGAGAGCAATAGACCGGCAGGGCGAGCCTCTGGCCCATGACGGTGACGGAGAGATCGGCAGTCTCGACGCCACGCAGGACGTTGGGTACAAGGTCGCACTGCTCGAAGCTCGCGGTATTGCGCCGGTGGGTTGCCTCGTCGTCGGCGGCACCATCGATGTAGTTGAAGATCGGGCCCGGCAGCCGTTGCTTGGCCAGGCGCCGGAAATCGTGGAAGTTGTGGCAGTCGTCGAGACGCATGGCCGATTCCGCAGTCCGTGTGGCGGATGCTGTCACAGCTGGCAGGGGTCCCTGAGGCGGGTCGCAACAGCATCCTTGTTCCATTCTAGACAGCGCGTAGTCCGGCCGAAACCCGCAGACTGCCACTTCAACGACCATATAGTTGCACGTGGCGCGCTTGACAGGGCCTTCTGCAGGGCTTCTATCCGAACTGTTGGCGCGCGCTCTCTTTTTGTGATAGCAGCGCCACTGGCCAGTAGGGCTGGAAGCGATGATCCTCGACGCCCACCATTGCCGTTCTGTTGCGCTTGGGGCGGCGGCTCCGGGCCGTGCGCGAATGCGCTGATCCTTTCCATCCGCCCCGCAAGCGGGCGGGCATTCACGCTTTCCCGATAAACAAGCCAGAACGAACGGAACCTGCCACCATGAGCGGGCAACAGAAATTCTACATCACCACCGCCATCTCCTACCCCAACGGCACCCCGCATCTCGGCCACGCCTACGAGGCGATTGCCACCGATGCGATTGCGCGCTTCGAGCGGCTCGACGGAAGGGACGTCTACTTCCTCACCGGTACCGACGAGCACGGGCTCAAGATGAAGCAGACGGCGGTGAAGGAGGGCATCACCCCGCGCGAGCTCGCGGACCGCAACTCTCAAGCGTTCCGCGACCTGGCCGCGGCGCTCAACCTCTCCAACGACGACTTCATCCGCACCACCGAGCCCAGGCACTACCGCTCCTCCGAGGAGATCTGGCGGCGCATGGCCAAGGCGCACAACGGCGCCAACAACGGCGATATCTTCCTCAGGAAGTACGCCGGCTGGTACTCCGTGCGCGATGAGGCCTTCTACGCCGACAAGGAGACCACGCTGGCCCCCGACGGCGTGCGCCTGGGGCCGCAGGGGACGCCGGTGGAGTGGTTCGAGGAGGAGACCTACTTCTTCCGCCTCTCCGCCTATCAGGATCGGCTGCTCGCCCACTACGAGGCGAACCCGGATTTCATCCTTCCGCGCGAGCGGAGGAACGAGGTGGTGAGCTTCGTCAAGGGCGGGCTGGAGGACCTCTCCATCTCGCGCACCACGCTGGACTGGGGCATCCGGGTGCCGGGCGCGCCGGAGCACGTCATGTACGTGTGGGTGGACGCGCTCACCAACTACATCACGGGCGTCGGCTTCCCCGACGAGACGAGCCCGCTGTGGCGCTACTGGCCGGCCGACGTGCACGTGATCGGCAAGGACATCCTGCGCTTCCACGCGGTGTACTGGCCGGCGTTCCTGATGTCGGCAGGCATCGAGGTCCCTAAGCGCATCTTCAGCCACGGCTTCGTGCTGAACCGGGGCGAGAAGATGTCGAAGTCGGTCGGCAACGTGGAGGACCCGTTCAACCTCATCGAGGTCTATGGGCCGGACCAGCTGCGCTACTTCTTCCTGCGCGAGGTGACGTTCGGCCAGGACGGCAACTACACGCCGGAGGCGATCGCCAACCGCATCAACGCGGATCTCGCCAATGGCATCGGCAACCTGGCGCAGCGCTCGCTGTCCATGATCGCCAGGAATTGCGGCGGCAAGGTCCCCGAGCCGGGTGCCTTCACGCAAGCCGACAAGGCCATGCTCGCCACCGCCGACGGGGCTCACGCCAAGGCGCGCGAGGCCATGGACCGGCAGGGCCTCAAGCAATACCTCGACGCCGTATGGGCGGTTGTGGCCGAGGCCGACCGCTATTTCGCGAGCGAGGAGCCGTGGGCCAAGGGCAAGACCGACCCGGCGCGCATGGGCACGATCCTCTATGTGACAGCGGAGATCGTGCGCCAGGTCGCCATCCTCGCCCAGCCGGCGACGCCGGCGGGGGCGGGGAAGCTGCTCGACCTGCTGGGGCAGGGTGCGGACGCGCGCAGCTTCGCCGCCCTCGGTGAGGCCGGGCGGTTGCGGCCTGACACGCCCTTGCCGGCGCCAACGGGCGTGTTCCCGCGCTACGTGGAGGCGAAGGACGAGGCGGAGAGGAAGCCAGAGCCGAAACCAAAGAAGAAGGCAAAGTAGGTTGGGT
>JBAPMW010000240.1:0-14701 GCA_049278815.1 Hyphomicrobiaceae bacterium | reverse complement strand
GCCGCCTGCCGTCCTGCTGGTCGCCGTGAAGCCGCAGGCGATGGACGAGGTGCTGCCGCCGCTCGCCAAGCTGGTGGGGCGCGGGACGGTGGTGGTCTCCATCGCCGCCGGGCGACAGATCGGGGGCCTTGCGGTGCACCTGGCGGAGGGGACCGCCATCGTGCGGGCGATGCCCAACACGCCGGCCTCGGTGGGGCGGGGCATCACGGTGGCCGTGGGCAACGCGCACGTCACGGCCGCCCAGAGGGACGCCTGCGACCGCCTGCTGCGGGCGGTGGGCGAGGTTTCCTGGGTCGATGACGAGGGCCTGATGGATGCCGTGACGGCCGTATCGGGCTCCGGGCCGGCTTATGTCTTCCACCTCGCCGAGTGCCTGGCGCAGGCCGGCGCCGCCGCCGGCCTTGCGCCGGAGCTGGCGCAGAAGCTGGCGCGCTGGACGGTGGCCGGGGCGGGTGAGTTGCTGCATCGCTCGGACCTGGATGCGGCAACGCTGCGCCGGAACGTCACCTCGCCGGCCGGCACCACGGCGGCCGGCCTGGAGGTGCTGATGGCCGACGACGGCCTCGCAGAGCTGATGCGCAAGGCGGTCGCCGCCGCCGCCCGGCGCTCGCGCGAGCTTGCGAAATAGGTGAGTGGTGAGTGGTGAGATGGTGAGGTATAGGGGGTGCCGATGTGCGGGCGCTGCCTGCAAAGCCGTGAAGTCGTGAAATCGTGAAGTCGTGAAATCGGCCTCGCGGTCTGACGACTTCCCGATCTCACGATTTCACGATCTCACCAACCAACCCTGACACCTGGAACGACCATGGCGAACAATGCGCCGCAGCCGCGGCCGGGCATCATGTCGATCAGCGCCTACGTGCCGGGCGAGAGCGAGGTCGAGAGCGGCGTGAAGCCGATCAAGCTCTCCTCCAACGAGACGCCGCTGGGGCCGTCGCCCAAGGCCGTCGCCGCCTACAAGGCCGAGGCCGACCGGCTGGAGCGCTATCCGGACGGCGCCTCGACGGCGCTGCGCAACGCCATCGCCAGGCACTATGGGCTCGACCCGGCCCGCATCGTCTGCGGGGCGGGCTCGGACGAGCTGATCAGCCTCCTCGCCCACCACTACTCCGGCCCCGGCGACGAGGTGCTGATCACGGCGCACGCCTTCGCCATGTTCAAGATCTTCGCCCTGGCGAGCGGCGCCACGCCGGTCGAGGCACCCGAGCGCGACTACACCGCCGACGTGGATGCGCTGCTGGCGCGCGTAGGCCCAAGGACCAGGATCGTGTTCCTCGCCAATCCGAACAACCCGACGGGGACCTACATCCCGCACGAAGAGGTGCGCCGGCTGCACAAGGGGCTGCCGAGCCACACGCTGCTCGTCCTCGACGCCGCCTACGGCGAATACGTGCGCCGCAACGACTACGAGGCGGGGCTGGAGTTGGTGGCCAACAACGCCAACGCCGTTATGCTGCGCACCTTCTCCAAGGCCTACGGCCTCGCCGCCCTGCGGCTCGGCTGGGCGTATTGCCCGCTGGCGGTGGCCGAGGTGCTGAACCGCGTGCGCGGGCCGTTCAACGTCACCTCGCCGGCCATCGCCGCGGGCGTCGCCGCCCTGGCGGATACCGAGCACGTCGAGAAGGCGGTGACGCACAACGAGACGTGGCTGCCGTGGGTGACGGCGGAGCTTGAGAGGATCGGCATCAAGGTGACGCCCAGCATCGGCAACTTCGTGCTGATGCACTTCCCCGCGGGCAAGACCGTGGCCGCGGCCGACAGGCACCTGAAGGCGCGCGGCATCATCGTGCGGCCCGTCGGCGCCTACGGCATCCCCAACGCGCTGCGCATGACCATCGGCACCGAGGACGAGAACCGCGCGGCGATAGCGGCGCTCGCGGAGTTCATGAGCACATGAGACCGGCATGACCGCTCCCCTGTTCGAGCGCGTGGCGCTGATCGGCCTGGGGCTGATCGGCTCCTCGCTCAGCCACGCCATGCGCCGCGCCGGCCTCGCCGGCAGCATCGTCGGCCACGCCAGGACGCGCGGGACGCGCGAGACCGGCCTGCGGCTGGGTCTGATCGAGAAGGCTTATGCGTCGGCCGCCGAGGCCGTGAAGGGCGCCGATCTCGTCGTCCTGTGCGTCCCCATCGGGGTCTATGCGGCGCTGGCCAGGGAGATGGCGCCGGCGCTGCGCCCCGGGGCGATCGTCACCGACGTAGGCTCCGTGAAAGGCGCGGTGGTGCGCGACGTTGGCCCACATGTGCCGAAGGGCGTGCATTTCATCCCCGGCCACCCGATCGCAGGCACGGAGCACTCCGGCCCCGAGTCGGGCTTCGCCGAGCTGTTCGACGGGCGCTGGTGCGTGCTGACGCCGGTGGCTGGCACCGACCGGGCGGCGGTGGACAGGCTCACGGCCTTCTGGAAGGCCTGCGGCAGCAACGTGGAGATCATGGACGCCGAGCACCACGATCTGGTGCTCGCCATCACCAGCCACGTGCCGCATCTCATCGCCTACAACATCGTCAATACCGCCAGCCACCTGGAGCGAGTGACGGACACGGAGGTGATCAAGTTCTCCGCCGGGGGCTTCCGCGACTTCACGCGCATTGCCGCCTCCGACCCCGTCATGTGGCGCGACGTGTTCCTGAACAACAAGGAGGCGGTGCTGGAGATGCTGGGCCGCTTCTCCGAGGACCTGACCGCCCTGCAGCGCGCCATCCGCTTCGGCGAGGCCGAGACGCTCCATCGCCTGTTCACCGAGGCGCGCACCACGCGGCGCGGCATCATCGAGGCCGGCCAGGATACGCCCGCGCCCGACTTCGGCCGGCGCGGCGCCAAAGCTGCGAACAAATGACGACGTCTGCCAATGCGGGCATCGGGCACGATCTGTGGGTATTCGCCTACGGGTCGCTGATGTGGCGCCCCGGGTTCGCCTATGCGGAGGCGCGACGCGCGCGTCTCACCGGCTATCGCCGCGCCTTCTGCATCTACTCCGTCCACCACCGCGGCACGCCGGAGCGGCTCGGCCTGGTGCTCGGGCTCGACCGTGGCGGTGTGTGCGAGGGCGTCGCCTACCGCATCGCGGCTGCCGACGCTGCGGCTGTGAAGGCCTATCTGCGCACACGCGAGCTGGTCAACGGGGTCTACCGGGAGGTCGTCGTGCCGGTCGAGCTGGAGCATCGACCGGCGGAGGTGACGGCACTCGCCTACATCGTCGAGCGCGCGCATCCCACCTATGCCGGTCGGCTGCCGCTCACCCTCCAGGCGCGCCTGATCCGCAGCGCCAGGGGCTTGTCGGGCGCCAACCTCGACTACCTGGTGAGCACGGTGCGCCACTTGCAGGAGATCGGCATCCGCGAGCGCGAGCTGGAGCGGCTCGTGACCATGGTCGGGCCGCTGGCATGGCGGCGGGCGCGGGCACAGCACACGAGCCCCTATGCCGCCGCGCTGGTGCGGGCCGAGCAGCGCCGTCCGCCGCCCGTGCGGCTCGATGCGCGCGCGGAGCGGGGGCAGTTCCAGTACCGGCGGAAGGCCGACCGATAATCACGTCCGTGGGCTTGTGGAGAAGGAAGGGGGGCGCCGTCTGCTTCGGGAGGGGGACGATTCTGACGGCGCCCCCAGCGCCACCTTGACCCGTTGGGGGGAAAGGCCATCGCCCGGGGGGAGCGGGCGTGGTGGCTCGTACTGAAAACGCCTTTGCCCGCATCGGGTTCCGGACAGTTTTTTCGACGCGGCGAAGCCTCTGGTCGAGCCTGTGCAAGCGCCAGCGCCAGCATGGCGCCAAACTGCCGCTTTCCTGCATCTTAATGATCTCTATTCACGACGATTGCACCGGCGATGCATTGTTTCTCCTACTTGCCGCAGCATTTCCGGCTTACGACGGCCCGGCTTAAGACGGACCGAGGGCACATGGCATCCGACCCAGCGAAGAACACGAGATCCACGCTCGATCTCGCCGCCATCGGCAATTGCCGCACGGCGGCGCTTCTCGACACCGCCGGACGCATCGTCTGGTGGTGCTTCCCGCGCTTCGATTCCGACCCGGTATTCTCGCGGCTCCTCGCCGGCACCGAGGAGAAGGGCTTCTGCGACGTGACCCTGGAGGGCGGCGTCGTCCACGAGGCCGCCTACATCCGCAACACGGCGCTGGTGCGCACCGTCATCCGCGACGCCGCCGGATACGCAGTGGCGATCACCGACTTCGCGCCCCGTTTCCGGCGCTTCGAGCGCATCTTCAACCCGCCGCAGATCTTCCGCCGCATCGAGCCTCTGTCCGGCCTGCCGCGCGTCAAGATACGGGTGCGCCCCACCTTCAACTACGGCCAGCCCTATGCCAGCCGGGCGCTGGGCTCCAACCACATCCGCTTCTCCGGTGGCACCGATGCGGTCCGTCTCACAACAGATGCGCCGCTCTCCTACATCGCCCATGAGGCCCCGTTCGCGCTCATCAAGCCGGTGACACTCATTTTGGGGCCGGACGAGCCGTTCGAGGCGGCCGTGGACACGGCTTCGCTGGAGTTCCTGGAGCGCACCCGCCAGTATTGGCTCGACTGGGCGCGCTCGCTTGCGATCCCGCTCGAGTACCAGGCCGACGTGATCCGCGCCGCCATCTCGCTGAAGCTGTGCAACTTCGAGGAGACCGGGGCGATCATCGCCGCGCATACCACCTCGATCCCCGAGGCGCCCGGCTCGCAGCGCACCTGGGACTACCGGTACTGCTGGCTGCGTGACGCCTTCTTCGTCATCAAGGCGCTGAACCGGCTCGGCGCCACGCAGACGATGGAGGAGTACATCCATTACATCACCAACATCGCCGTCGAGGCCGAGCGCCCGCTGCGGCCCGTCTACGGCATCGTGCCGATCGAGCCGCTGGAGGAGCGCTTCGCCACCGATCTCGCCGGCTTCCAGGGCATGGGGCCGGTGCGCATCGGCAACCAGGCGGCCGAGCAGATGCAGCACGATTCCTACGGCAGCGTGATCCTCGCCGCCGCCCAGATGTTCATCGACGAGCGGCTGCCGCGCATGGGCGATGCGGGGCTGTTCCACCGCCTGGAGCCGCTCGGCGCCCAGGCGCGCCGTTTCGCCTTCGAGCCCGACGCAGGCCCCTGGGAGTACCGGCGGCGCCAGCGCGTGCATACGCATTCCGCCACCATGTGCTGGGTGGCCTGC
This sequence comes from Hyphomicrobiaceae bacterium, assembly GCA_049278815.1. Taxonomy (GTDB): domain Bacteria; phylum Pseudomonadota; class Alphaproteobacteria; order Rhizobiales; family Hyphomicrobiaceae; genus AWTP1-13. Next base: position 9,552 of record JBAPMW010000240.1, on the reverse strand, counting down.
GACCGTCTGGCCAGCATCGCCCGCAAGCTGGGGCTCGCCGACCGCGCGGCGCACTGGCGCGCCAAGGCCGACGAATTGCGCGACCAGATCCTGGCGCGGGCCTGGAGCGAGCGCCTGGGCGCGATGGCCGGCGCGCTCGACAGCGACGATCTCGACGCGGCGGTGCTGCTGCTGCCGGAGCTGGGCCTGCTGCCGGCGAGCGACGAGCGCTTCTTGCGCACCTTCGACGTCATCGGCAAGGAGCTCAAGCGCAACGGCTTTGTCATGCGCTATGTCGCCGAGGACGACTTCGGTCTGCCGGAGACGGCGTTCCTGGTCTGCCAGTTCTGGTACATCGACGCGCTGACGGCGCTCGACCGCAAGGACGAGGCGCGCGAGATGTTTGCGGATCTTCTGTCCCGCCGCAACGTCTTCGGCCTGCTCTCGGAGGACATCCATCCCACGAGCGGCGAGCTGTGGGGCAACATGCCCCAGACCTATTCCATGGCGGGCATCGTCAATACGGCCCGCCTGCTCTCGCGCAGCTGGCAGGATGCCTGGGCGTCTTGATGACTACGGCGTCGCGACCGCCAGCCAAGCGGGAACCGTGGCGATTTCAGGGCGTTACCGTCTTAACAGAGAAAGCAGCGAGGAGGCCGTGCGTTGGGCCGGCGGGCGCCCGCGCGCGGTCGGCTGACACAGGTGAGAGGCGTAGAGAGGCGTAGGAGAGGCGTAGGTTGGGTCAAGCGCAAGCGCAGACCCAACGCGTTCCGTGCAGCGCGACCGCGTCGAGTCTTGCCGCGTTGGGTCTTCCCTCCGGCCTTCGCCGGGGTTAAGCGTTAACGCTCGCCCCAATCATGCTTCGCTGCGGACATCGAGGCAGAGGAGATGAGCCGCGTCATCCTGGTATCCAATCGCGTGACGGACCTGCGCAAGGCGGCGCAAGCCGGCGGCGTTGCCGTCGCGCTCGCTCATGTCATGCGTACACGCCCCTCGCTCTGGTTCGGCTGGAGCGGCGAGGTCAAACCCGAGGAGGAGGCGGCCGCCGCCACGCAGAGCGGGCGTATCGTCACCGTCCCGCTCTCGCCCACCGAGCATGAGCGTTACTACCTTGGCTACGCCAACTCGGTGCTGTGGCCGGTGTTTCACAACCGGCTCGACGTGGCCCAGTTCGAGGAGGGCTTCTTCGCGGAATACGTGGGCGTCAACCGGCGCCTGGCCTCGCTCCTGCAGCCCTTCCTGCGGCCGGACGACATCATCTGGGTGCACGACTATCATCTGATCCCGCTGGCGGTGGAGCTGAGGCGGCTTGGCGTGCTCAACCGCATCGGCTTCTACCTGCACATCTCGTTCCCGCCTTGGCAGACCTTCATCGCCATCCCCGAGCACGCCCAGCTCGCCCGCTGCCTTGCCGCCTACGATCTCGTTGGCCTGCAGACCAAGGCGGATGTCTCCAATCTGCTCGACTATCTTGTTAACGGCGTGTTCGGAAACGTGACCCCCGACGGGCGCATCCGCCTGTTCGATCGGCTGCTGACGGTCGCAAGCTTCCCGATCGGCATCGACGTGGCCGACTTCGCCAAGTCGGCTCGCGATATCCCGCTGGTGCAGGGGCGCGGCGTGAGCCGCATCGTCGGCGTGGACCGGCTCGACTACACGAAAGGCCTGCCGCAGAAGTTCAAGGCGTTCGGCCAATTTCTGGAGACCAACCCGCAGTATCGCCGCCAGGTCGTATTGACCCAGATCGCTCCGCCAACGCGCGAGGACGTCGGGGCCTATGCCGACATCCGCCGGCAGCTGGAGTCGCTGGCCGGCTCCATCAACGGCCGCTTCGGCGAGCTCGACTGGGTGCCGATCCACTACATTTACCGTACCGCCCCGCGCCGGCGCCTCACCGCCATCTACCGGTCCGCGCGCATTGCCCTTGTCACGCCGCTGCGCGACGGCATGAACCTGGTGGCCAAGGAGTACGTAGCCGCGCAGGATGCCGAGGACCCCGGCGTGCTGATCCTGTCGCGCTTTGCCGGGGCGGCCGAGGAGCTGGAGCAGGCACTGATCGTCAACCCTTACGACATCTACGGCATGGCCGAGGTGATCCGCTTGGCGCTGGAGATGAGCCTTGAGGAGCGGCGGGCGCGGCATTGGGCGCTGATGGCGGTGATCGAGAGGAGCAGCCTTGCGGTATGGTGCGAGTGCTATCTGAAGGCGCTGGGGCGCGTCGGCGGCGACGACGATCCCACCTCCTGGCGCCAGCCCGAGTCGATCCGTCACGCGATGGAGAGACTGAGTCAATCGGTCAGCAGGCAGAGCCGGGCGGCGAGGGTGGAGGCCCTCTCCCCGCTCGCGGGGAGAAGCTAGGGCGTTTTCCACTCGATGCGGATCGCGCCAGGACGTGGAGGTGCATGCGGTATCAATTTCGGCGCGGTGTGGGCGTCGCGTGTCCCACCCACCAACGTCATCCCGGCGCTGCGGGCGCCCGTCAGGGCGCTCGCGGGCACAGGCCGGGACCCATGCACCTCGAAGCACCACCCACCTGTCATCTTCGGGCCACCCGGCAGCCGCGGAGCCGTCGTGCCTGCCGTCCGATCCCAGAGCAAGCGCGCAGGTGCATGGGTCCCGGCCTGGACCCGATCGCCCGCCGCGCGAGCGAGCGGCGCCGGGATGACATAGAGGAGAGCGATCTATTTGATCGCCAAGCCGGTCGTGCAGATCGATTGTTCTGCCTCATATCACCCGGAAGGCGCTCTGGGGTGAGGACCAGCCTGAGGCGATGTTGGCGATGCGCCGGGCGAGGGAGAGGCGCATGAAGGCCCTGACTGTCGGCGGTGCCATGCTCGATACGATCGCCATCATCGCCGACGACCGCATCGAGCGCATGACCATGCTCAATGCCGACACCTCCTTTCTGCTGCTCGAGGAGGGCCGCAAAACTGAGGCCGTGGAGATCTCCACGCACGTGGGCGGGGGCGCGGTGAACGCCGCGGTCGCCATGTCGCGGCTCGGCTTCGACGTTGCCACGCTGGTGAAGCTCGGACGCGACCAGCGCGCCGAGACCATCCTGGCGCAGCTGATGCGCGAGGGCATCTCGACGCGCTGGGTGCGGCGCGACGGCCGCGCCCCCACCGGTGCCTCGGTGCTCGTCTCCTCGCACGACCGCAACGCGGCCATCTTCACCTTCCGTGGCGCCAACACGCTGCTGGAGGAGACCGACCTCAGGGACGAGGCGTTCGGCGTCGACGTGGTCTACGTATCCTCGCTCAGCAACGAGTCGGCGGACACGTTTCCGGCCATCGTCGGGCGCGCGAAGGCGCAGGGCGCACTGGTGGCCGCCAACCCCCGCGTCCGCCAGCTCTCCTCGCGCGGCCCGGCGTTCCAGGAGGTGCTGGGTAAGATCGATATCCTGGCCATCAACCGCTCGGAGGCCGATGTGCTGGTGCCCGCGCTCGTCTCCCGCTTCGGCGAGGGCGGCCGGTCGCTGCCATTGGCGCCGGGCGAAACGCCGCCGCGGCTTGCCGCACGCGGCCTCGTGGGCGGCGGGCACGAGATGACGCTGGCCGCATTCTTCGATGCGTTGGGCCGGATCGGCCCGCGGTTCGTCGTGGTGACGGATGGGCGCAACGGAGCGTTCCTCGGCACACCTGAGGCCATCTACTTCTGTCCCGCCGTCCTGGGAGCCAGCGTGATGGGAACCGCCGGCGCCGGCGACGCCTTCAACGCCACCTTCACGGCCTACATCGCGCTTGCCCGGCCGCCGGAGGAAGCACTGCGCGCGGCCACCGTCAACGCTGCCGCGGTGGTCCGTCACGCCGACACGCAAAGCGGCCTGCTGCCTTGCGAGAGGATCGCCGCAGAGATCGCCTCACAGGCAGAGCAGCTTCCTGTGCGCACATGGTCGCACTAGAATGGGCGCACTGGCAACGGACCCCAACTGAACCCACATTTGGAGCATCATGTATCGTCTTGGTATGCAAGAGGACTCGGCAACGGGGGTGGAGGGGCTCGACCGTCCGGGCGGTCGCCCCGAAAATATCGTGGCGAACGCACGCAATTGGGCCCTGTTCATCGACATCGACGGCACCTTGCTCGACATGGCGCCAACGCCCGACGCGGTGCGGGTGCCGCCGGGACTGGTGCAGACCCTGGCGCGACTCAAGACGAGCTTCAACGGCGCCGTCGCGCTGATTACAGGCAGGCGCGTCGCCGACGCCGACCGGTTCTTCGCTCCGCTGCAGCCGATCGCGCTTGGAGTCCACGGCGCGGAGGCCCGGACCGAGCCGCGCGGCTCCACGGCGATGCTGGCCGACCCGGTGCCCCGCGATCTCATAAGGGCGGTGCACGATGTGGCGCGGGCGTTGCCGGGCATCCTGGTCGAGGACAAAGGCGTCGGCCTCGCCGTTCACTATCGCCACGCGCCGGAGGCGCGGCCTGCTCTCGAAGCAGAGCTGAAGCGCCTCGTGTCGCGTTGGGAGGGCTTTGTCGTGCGCCCCGGCCGCAGGGTGCTGGACGTAGCGCACAAGGCCCATTCCAAGGGGACGGGGCTCACGCGGCTCATGGCCCTGCCGTGTTTCCGGGGCCGCCGTCCGCTGATGATCGGCGACGATTACGGCGATGAGCCTGCGCTGCGGGCCGCGGAGCGCCTGGGCGGCATCGGCCTCAAGGTCGCTGGCGAGCATTTCCGCGATGGCGCTGACTTCGATGGCCCGGCCAGCGTGCGGGCGTGGCTCTCGGGCCTGGGTGTTGCGCTGGCCGCCGACCGCGGCACGCCCTGAGTGTTCCTGTCGTCCAATGGCGCCGCACCTCTAGCGACCATCGTTCTCCTGCGACGGAGACAGCCGCTACTCAGGTAATTTCCAATTGTAGATCAGGTTATTACCACGCTTGCTTCATCTTGCTGCGAGGGCCTATGCCGGTGAGCCGCCCGTGGCACCACATGCTGCAACGGACCGTGGGGCTTTACCCCTAGCTGTAGAAGCAGTGCGACCTCTGCCTGCCAAAGGTTCCCATGCCACCACTCGTCTGCCGCGCGTCTATCGCGGCATCATTCGCGGTCCTTGCGCTTGCCCTGGCCGCTTGCGAGCGGGGCGGGCCGCCGAAAGCCGCTCCGCCCCCGCCCCCGCAGGTCACCGTCGCCGCGCCGGTCGCCAAGACCGTGGTCGATCAGGACGAGTATGTCGGCCGCTTCGAGGCCGTTGACGCCGTCGAGGTGCGGGCACGGGTGTCGGGCTATCTCGAGGCCATCCATTTCAAGGACGGGCAGATGGTGAAGACGGGCGACCTGCTGTTCACCATCGACCGCCGGCCCTTCCAGATCGCGCTGGAGCAGGCCAAAGCCAACCTCGCCCAGGCCAAGGCCAACCTGGCTTTTGCCGAGACCGACCTCAACCGCGGCAAGGATCTGGTGGGCCGCAACGTCATCAGCCAGCAGACCTTCGACCAGCGCACCCAGGTCAAGCGCGTCGCCGAGGCCAATGTGGCGGCCCAGGAGGCGGCCGTGAAGCAGGCGGCCCTTGACCTGGAGTTCACCGAATTGCGCGCGCCCGTCACGGGCCGCATCGGCGACCGGCGCGTGTCGGCGGGCAACCTGGTCATGGGCAGCCTGACGGGGACGACGACCCTGCTCGCCACCATCCAGTCCACCGATCCCATCCGCTTCGAGTTCACCATGGATGAGGGCTCATATCTGCGCTACCTGCGCCTCTCCGGGAACGGGAGGGGTATCGCCAACGACGGCGGCAGGACGCTTGTGAAGCTGAAGCTGCTGGACGAGCAGATCTTCGCCCATGACGGCCGCATGGACTTCGTCGACAACGCCATCGACACCTCCTCCGGCACCATCCGCGGACGCGCCGTCTTCGCGAACCCGAAGGGCACCTTCACCCCCGGCATGTTCGGTCGCATCCAGGTGGCCGCCGGCCCGCCGGCCGAGGCCCTGCTGGTGCCCGATGCGGCCATCGGCACCGAGCAGGTGCGCAAGTACGTGCTGGTGGTGGACGACCAGAACGTGGCGCACGCCAAGTACGTGACGCTGGGGCCGCTGATCGACGGGCTGCGGGTGGTCTCATCGGGCCTTGAGGCCGGCGACCGCGTCGTCGTCGGCGGGCTGATGCGCGCCCGCCCCGGCGACAAGGTGACGCCGCAGGTCTCCACGGCCACGGCGGTGCTGGGGGGCGAGCCGCCGCCGGCCCGCTGATCCGGCGGCAACAGGGCGTGGCCCATGCGCATCTCCCACTTCTTCATCGACCGCCCGATCTTCGCGAGCGTCGTCTCCATCGTCTTCATTATCCTGGGGCTGGTATCGCTCTGGCGCCTGCCGGTGGCCCAGTTTCCCGAGATCGCACCGCCCACCGTCACCGTCGCCGGCCAGTACCCGGGCGCCAGCGCCGAGGTGGTGGCGAGCACGGTGGTGGCACCGCTCGAGCAGCAGATCAACGGCGTCGAGCACATGCTCTACATCTCGTCGAACGCGACGGGGGATGGCCGCTTCACCATCTCCGTCACGTTCGACCTCGGCACCAACCTCGATATCGCCCAGGTGCAGGTGCAGAACCGCGTCGCCACCGCGCTGCCGCGCGTGCCGCCCGACGTGCGCAACATCGGCGTGACGGTCAACAAGGCCTCGCCCGACCTGATGATGGTGGTGCACCTCTACTCGCCCGACAAGTCGCGCGACACGCTGTTCATCTCCAACTACGCCAACGTGCAGGTGACCGACGTGCTGAGCCGCATCGACGGCGTCGGCTCCATCACCGTGTTCGGCAGCCGCGACTACTCCATGCGCGTGTGGCTCGACCCGGGCCGGCTGCACTCGCTGGGGCTCACCGCGGGGGACGTGGTGGCCGCGTTGCAGGCGCAGAACGTGCAGGTGGCCTCCGGCGTCCTTAACCAGCCCCCGGTGGACCAGCCGGGCGCCTTCCAGATCGCGGTGCGGACCCTGGGGCGCCTCGTCGATCCTGGGCAGTTCGGCGACATCGTGGTCAAACGGACCGAGACCGCGGTGGTGCGCGTGAAGGACGTGGCCCAGGTGGACCTGGCGGCCCTCGACTACGGCACCAACTCCTACCTCGACCGCGACCCCGCCACCGGCATCGGCATCTTCCAGCGGCCGGGGTCGAACGCCCTGGCGGCGGCGAAGGCGGTGCAGGCCAGGATGGACGAGCTCGCCAGGAATTTCCCGCCCGGCCTCAAGCACACCATCATCTACAACCCGACCGAGTTCATCCAGCAGTCGGTGGACGCCGTCTGGACCACCATCCTGGAGGCCATCGTCCTGGTGGTGCTGGTGGTGGTGCTGTTCCTCCAGACCTGGCGCGCGGCCGCCATCCCGCTGGCGGCGATTCCGGTATCGCTGGTCGGCACCTTCTTCCTCATGGATCTGTTCGGCTTCTCACTGAACAATCTCTCCTTGTTCGGCCTGGTGCTGGCCATCGGCATCGTGGTGGACGACGCCATCGTCGTGGTCGAGAACGTGGAGCGCAACATCGCCGCCGGCCTGTCGCCGCGCGATGCCGCCAGGCGCAGCATGGACGAGGTGGGCGAGGCGCTCATCGCCATCGCCCTGGTGCTGACGGCGGTGTTCGTGCCCACGGCCTTCATCACCGGCATCTCCGGCCAGTTCTACCGCCAGTTCGCTCTGACGATTGCGGGTGCCACCCTCATCTCGCTCATCGTCTCGCTCACCCTCTCGCCGGCCATGTGCGCGCTGCTCCTCAAGCCGCACACGGACCACGAGCGGGTGCCCTGGTGGGCACGGCCCGTGCGCTTTCTCTTCCGCCTCTTCAATCGCGGCTTCGATCGGCTGGCCGGCGGCTACGGCTGGCTCACCCGACGCATCGTGCGCTTCGCCGCCCTCATGCTCGTGGCCTATGCGGCGATCCTCGCCTACGGCCTCAACGAGTTCCGCAAGACTCCCGCGGGCTTCATCCCCAACCAGGACGTGGGCTACCTGATCGGGGTGGTGCAGCTGCCGCCCGGCGCCGCGCTCGCCCGCACCGACGAGGTCAACCGCCACGTCGCCGACATCGCCCTGCAGACGCCCGGCGTGGCCCATGCCGTGAACATCGTCGGCTTCTCGGGCGCCACCTTCACCAACGCCCCCAACGCCGGCGCCATCTTCATCGTGCTGGAGCCGTTCGAGGAGCGGGCGCGCGACCCTCGGAAATCGGCCACCGCCATCCAGGGCGCCCTGTTCCAGCGCCTTGCCGGCATCCAGGAAGGCCTGGTGCTGGTGGTGCAGCCGCCGCCGGTGCGCGGCATCGGCAACGCCGGCGGAGTGCGCATGATGATCCAGGACCGCGCCGGCAAGGGCGCGCAGGCATTGCAGGCGGCCGTGACCGACATGGTCGCCAAAACCTCGCGGATCCCGGGCCTCACCCAGGTGTTCTCCCTGTTCGAAACGTCTACGCCGCAGCTCTATCTGGATATCGACCGCACCAAGGCTGAGATGCTGGGCGTCAACGTATCCGACGTGTTCGGCGCGCTCCAGACCTACCTAGGCTCCACCTACGTCAACGATTTCAACCTGCTGGGCCGCACCTTCCGCGTCGTCGCACAGGCCGACGCGCCCTACCGCCTCGACACCAGGGACATCCTGAAGATCCGCGTGCGCAACAGCCGCGGCGACACGGTGCCACTCGGCTCCTTCACCACCGTGAGCAACACGTCAGGTCCTTACCGCGTGCCGCGCCACAACCTTTATCCGGCCGCCGAGCTCGATGCCTCCGCGCAGCCCGGCACCTCGCAAGGTCAGGTCATCGACGCCCTACAGAAGCTCGCGGCGGAGACGCTGCCCGACGGCGTAGGCTACGAGTGGACCACGCTGGCGTTCCAGCAGCTGCGCGCCGGCGACACGGCGATCTACGCCTTCATCCTGGCGGTGGTGTTCGTGTTCCTGGTGCTGGCGGCGCAGTACGAGAGCCTCACGCTGCCGCTGGCTGTCATCATGATCGTGCCCATGTGCCTGGTCGCCGCCATCACCGGCGTGATCCTGCGCGGCCAGGACAACAACGTCCTCACCCAGGTGGGCTTCGTGGTGCTGATCGGCCTGGCGGCCAAGAACGCCATCCTGATCGTGGAGTTCGCCAAGCAGCTGGAGGACCGGGGGCGCGACCGCTGGGAGGCCGCTGCCGAGGCCGCCCAGATCCGCCTGCGGCCGATCGTCATGACCTCGCTCGCCTTCATTCTCGGCGTCGTGCCGCTGGTGCGGGCCATCGGCGCCGGCGCCGAGCTGCGCCAGGCGCTCGGCACCGCCGTGTTCTCCGGCATGATCGGCGTCACCCTGTTCGGACTGCTGTTCACGCCCGCGTTCTACGTGCTGTGCCGCTGGCTTGCAGACCGGTTCGAGCGGCGTGGGCCGGCGCCTGCGGAGGCGCCGCGGGCGGGGGAGTAGGGCAAGGACGTCGGGGGAGCTCCGGTTCAGACAAGCGGCTTGGCACGACCATGAAGTCTTCGGGAGGCAGCGCTTCCGGCAGCTATCAGAGGGACTTGCTCCGTCACCAGCGCGTCCCTTCCACGCCCGCTCGTGACCCAATCCGGGCGCCGTTGGGTGCAGTGCAGCACCAGCGGGTTGTCGAAACG
>JBAPMW010000239.1:0-5214 GCA_049278815.1 Hyphomicrobiaceae bacterium | reverse complement strand
CAGCAAGGCTGATGACTTGTTGGACCCTTGGCACCGACCTGTCGCCGACCGGTTCCGCAGGCTCCACCGAAACCTCACCATCTCACCACTCACCATCTCACATTGATGGTAAAATAATACCGCAGGCATAAAATGCTGATATTACAGCCATATTCTATCAACGCACCCATTGACGAGCGGGCTGCTTCAGCTTAGAAGCGCGTTCCGTCGCGAGCGCGAGCGAAACCGTGGGGTCGCCCTCTCATGAGAACGTATTTCACCAAGCCCGCCGAGGTGCAGAAGAAGTGGGTGCTGATCGACGCCCAGGGCCTGATCGTCGGCCGTCTGGCGTCTCTGATCGCCATGCGGCTCAAGGGCAAGCACAAGCCGAGCTACACGCCCCACGTCGATGACGGCGATAACGTGATCGTGATCAACGCCGAGAAGGTGGTGTTCACGGGCGCGAAGACCGACGACAAGGTCTACTACCGCCACACCGGCTATCCGGGCGGCATCAAGACGCGCACGCCGCGCCGGATTCTCGACAGCAAGTTTCCCGAGCGCATCCTTGAGCTTGCGGTTGGCCGCATGCTGCATCGCGGCCCCATGCAGCGCCAGCTCATGCGCAACCTGAAAATCTACAAGGGGGGCACGCATCCGCACGAGGCGCAGCAGCCCGAGATCGTCGACGTGAAGTCGCTCAACCGTAAGAACGCGAGGGCCTGACCGCCATGGCTGACGCCAAGACCCTGGAAGACCTCGCCACCCTGCAGGGCGGCCAAGCTGCTGCCCGCGTCGCCGAGCCCGCGACGCTGCCCGCCAGGAAGGTCGACGCGCAGGGCCGCGCCTACGCCACCGGCAAGCGCAAGAACGCCGTGGCGCGCGTCTGGATCAAGCCGGGCGTGGGCAAGATCACCGTCAACACGAAGGCCTTCGACCAGTATTTCGCCCGGCCGGTGCTGCAGATGCTGCTCAGGCAGCCACTGCAGGCGGCCAGCCGCCTCGACCAGTTCGACATCATGGCGACGGTGAAGGGCGGAGGTCTCTCGGGGCAGGCCGGCGCGGTGCGCCATGGCATCTCCAAGGCGCTGACCTACTTCGAGCCCGAGCTGCGGCCGGCGCTGAAGAAGGGCGGCTTCCTCACCCGCGACAGCCGCGTGGTGGAGCGCAAGAAGTACGGCCGCGTCAAAGCCCGCCGCAGCTTCCAGTTCTCCAAGCGCTAAGTCAGGCGCTGGCCCGAGACGCCTCTCCCCGCAAGCGGGGAGATGGGATCCGGTCGGTGGATTCTGTTGACAAGCGGCCACACCCCTCGCATAAACGGAGCCATGACCGTACCGGCGACAGCCACGCTCCGTTTTCACCGCCTGCGCGACCCACGGCGGCGATGAAGGGCACTTGACCAGTTTCTCTCTTCAGGCCGCCATCCCCCGATGCGGCCTTTTTTGTTGCCAGGCGGCCCCATGCAAGCGCCCCCCAGTGGGACGGCGTCCGTGGCCCCGCCTCGAAGCCGAGCCAGACCCCGATGCCCGACAGCAAGAAGCCGCCCCGCGCCGCCAAGCCCGTGGTCTATATCGACGGAGAGGCCGGCACCACCGGCCTGGAGATTCGCCGGCGCCTCGATCGCCTGGCCGACCGCATCGAGGTCGGCAGCATCGCCACGGCCAGCCGCAAGGACGATGCCGCCCGCCGGGCCATGATGGGACAGGCCGACCTGGTCGTCCTCTGCCTGCCCGATGCAGCGGCAATCGAGGCTGCGGTCTGGCTGGCGGAGATGGGCAACGCCGCACCCAAGGCAGTCGACGCCAGCACAGCGCACCGCGTCGCCGAAGGCTGGGTCTACGGCTTCCCTGAGCTCACCCGCCGCCAGTCGGAGGCGATTGCCTCGGCCCGGCGCGTCTCCAACCCCGGCTGCTATCCAACCGGCGCCATCGCTCTCATCCGCCCCCTCGTCGATGCCGGGCTGATCCCCGCGGACTGTCCTCTGACCGTCAACGCGGTGAGCGGCTACAGCGGCGGTGGCCGCAGCATGATCGAGGCCTATGAGGCGGGCAGCGCCCCGGCGTTCGAGCTCTACGGGCTCGGCCTTGAGCACAAGCACGTGCCGGAGCTGCAGACGTACAGCAAGCTGACGGTGCGGCCGATCTTCGTGCCCTCGGTCGGCAACTTCCGGCAGGGCATGCTTGTCAGCGTGCCCCTGCACCTCGACACGCTGCCGGGAAAGCCGACCGCCCGCGATCTTGAGGCCGCGCTTGCCGCGCACTACGCCGGCGCCCGCCGCATCGAGGTGGTGCCCGCCGCCGAGGCCGGCGGCCGCCTCGACGCCCTGGCGCTCAACGGCACCGACCGGCTGGAGCTGCGCGTCTTCGCGCACGAGCGCCACGGCCAAGCCGTCCTGGTGGCCCGCCTCGACAACCTCGGCAAAGGCGCTGCCGGCGCGGCGGTGCAGAACATCGAGCTGATGCTGGGGCTCTGAGAGCGGGGCGGTCGAGGAGAGCGGGTGCCTCGTTGAGCAGCCAGATGCAGCGGGAGCAGTCGGATTGGAGCTACGCCGCCCCGAGGAGGCGGCTGGTGAGGTCGCGGCCGGCCGTCGGCGGGGGCAGCGGCTTGCCGTCCTGCCGATAGAGGTCGATCACCTCCTCGACGATCTGACACAGTTCGTCGAAGACCTGCCGCTCGTCGTCGCCGTGGCAGCCGCCCAGGGTCAAGCCGGGGGCGCTGCCCACGTAGCAGCCGTCCTCCCCGGACCACTCGACGACCTTCACGTACCTGGCGCTGTCCTTCATGCCTTTGCCTTGTCGACCGCGCCCTTTACGGCCCTGATCTGGTAGGCTTTTGCGTCATCGCCCAACTTGCCCGATATGGTAACAGGCTCCGCGACACTCGGATGCACAAAGTTGCGGTGACTGCCCTTGCCACCACGATTGATGAACCCAGCCCTCTCCAGGTCAGCGACCAAGTCGCGTATTTTCGGCGGCATTCGGCATTTTTAGCATGCTACATTTATCTCAGGCAAGGCTGAGGCTTACGATCGGCAGCAGGGAGGAGCCATGGCCCAGAAGGACATGCCCGCATCGCGTGAGCGCCGCCTGCGGCGCGCGGCGGCACGCAAGGGCCTGGCGGTGCGCAAGCTGGAGCGCGGGCCCGATCGGGGCCGGTACCAGCTCATCGAACCGGAAGTCGGCAGCCCACGCAGCTCTGAGAGCCGCACGCATCCGCAGTCGTTCTCACTGGAGGAGGCGGAGCGATACGTCGAGGAAACGTAGGACGGATTAGGGCGCAGCCCGTAATCCGCCAATGCATCGGTGAAAGGGCGGATTACGCGCTATCGCGCCAATCCGCCCTACGTTACCGCGGCAGGTCGCTCCGCCCCATCAGGAGCTTGTCGATGGCATGGGCGGCCTGGCGGCCCTCGCGGATGGCCCACACCACGAGCGACTGGCCGCGGCGCATGTCGCCGGCGACGAACACCTTCTTGCGGCCCTTGATGCGGTAGTCGCGGTCGTCGGCGTCGAGGCCCTTGAAGCGGCCGCGCGCGACGACGCCGAGGCCCAGCTCCTGGATCATGTCGGTCTCCACGGGGCCCGAGAAGCCCATGGCGAACAGCACGAGGTCGGCAGGAAGCTCGCCCTCGCTGCCGGGCACCGGCTTCAGGGCGCTGTCGACGCGGGTGTAGAGCAGCCTCTCCACCTTGCCGTTGCTGCCCGAGAAGCCGGCGGTGGAGATGGAGTACTCGACCTTGGCGCCTTCCGCCTGGCTGGAGGAGACGCGCAGCTTCAAGGGCCAGTGCGGCCAGCTGAGCGCCTTGTTCTCCATCCTGGGCGGCATCGGCATGATCTCAAGCTGCGTCACCGACCTGGCGCCCTGGCGGAACGAGGTGCCGATGCAGTCGCTGCCCGTATCGCCGCCGCCGATGACGATGACGTGCTTGCCCGCGGCCGTGATCTGCGGCTCGTCCGTCTGGGGCTCGCCGGCGACGCGGCGGTTCTGTTGCGGCAGGAAGGTCATGGCGAACACGAGGCCGTCGAGGTCGCGCCCCGGCGCCTTGGCGAAGAAGTCGAACGGCTGCTCGGAGCCGCCCGCCAGCAGCAGCGCGTCGTGCGCGTCCTTCAGCTCGTTGACCGAGACGGTCTTGCCCACGTGCACGTTGCAATGGAAGACGACACCCTCCGCCTCCATCTGCTGGACACGACGGGCAACGATGTCCTTCTCCAGCTTGAAGTCGGGGATGCCGTAGGCGAGTAGGCCGCCCGGCTTCGGGCTCTTCTCGTAGACGTGCACCTCGTGGCCGGCGCGAGCGAGCTGCTGGGCCGCGGCAAGGCCGGCCGGCCCCGAGCCGACGATGGCGACCCGCTTGCCGGTCCTCCGCTCGGGCGGCTGTGGGGCGATCCAGCCTTCCTCGAAGGCCTTGTCGGCGATGGCACACTCGATGGTCTTGATGGTGACGGGGTTGTCCTCGATGTTGAGCGTGCAGGCCGCCTCGCACGGCGCCGGGCACACGCGGCCCGTCACCTCCGGGAAGTTGTTGGTGGAATGCAGATTGAGCGCCGCCGCCTGCCAGCGCTCGCGGAACACCAGATCGTTCCAGTCCGGGATCTGGTTGTTCACCGGACAGCCCGTGTGGCAGTAGGGGATGCCGCAGTCCATGCAGCGCGCGGCCTGCTTCTTCACCTCGGCGGGCGGCAGCGGCTCCACGAACTCCTGCCAATGCTTCAGGCGCTCCTCCACGGGCCGGTATTGCCGGTCCTGGCGGTCGAACTCCATGAAGCCAGTGATCTTGCCCATGCGGTCTCTCAGGCGCCCAGCAGCACAGCGTTGACAGAAGTAAGGGCGCCGCCCAGGTCTACTTGCGTACTATCCAGGAGGGGCCGATGAAAGTCGAGAAGTGGGGCGACGATCTCGCCATTCGGCTGCCTGCCGAGATCGTCGAGCTCTTGGACCTCAAAGAAGGCGACGAGGTCGACATACGAGTCAGCGGCCCCGACGCATTCGACATCGAACGGACGCGGGGGAGCGAGCGCATGCTCGTGCGCCTGCGCAAAGCTGGTCCGCAGCGCGAGCGACACGTCCGAGCCTAACGCATTTTCCGCTGGATGCGGATCGCCCCGAGCGTCGTGCGCGATGGGATTGCTGGCCAACCGGAGGGGCGCAGCGAAGTCCTGTTTGGATGCGCTGCGCCTGCCACCTCCACCAACGTCATCCCGGCGCCGCGAGGGCGCGACAGCGCCCTTGCGGGTC
>JBAPMW010000238.1:0-6113 GCA_049278815.1 Hyphomicrobiaceae bacterium | reverse complement strand
TCGGTGCAATGCGCTTTCGCTTATTGCAGTGCGCCTCGAAGGCGCGGAAGACCAGTGGAGGGAGGTTCCACACAGCCAATTGTCGGTTGAGCTGGTAGCTGGCAGGCGGCTTGTCCGGGTAACCGGCGGGCCGGCGCCCTGCGACAAAGGTCAGTCGGAGAGCCGGATGCGGGAAATCCGCACGTCCGGTTCGATGAGCGGGGAGAGGAAACGGAGCGTTGGTCTCAGTCGGACCCCAAGCCACCGCGCCTCTCCTCGACTCTACCCCACGAGTCTCGTACGCCGGACAACTGCGTTGCGATCCAGACGTGTGAATGCCGTTGGCGCCTCATACCGTCTCCCGGAATTTGTTCGTGATCGGATACCTCCGGTCGCGGCCGAAGCTGCGGGCGGAG
The DNA here is from genome assembly GCA_049278815.1 of Hyphomicrobiaceae bacterium. Classification (GTDB taxonomy): domain Bacteria; phylum Pseudomonadota; class Alphaproteobacteria; order Rhizobiales; family Hyphomicrobiaceae; genus AWTP1-13. The sequence continues at coordinate 5,718 of JBAPMW010000238.1, read as the reverse complement.
ATCTTGACGCCGGGGGCGGCCTGGCGGCGCTTGTACTCGGCGAGGTAGAGAAGGCGCTGCACCTTCTCGACCGTCTCGGCGGCGTGGCCGCGGGCGACGATCTGGCTGAGCGGCAGCTCCTTCTCGACGAGGCAGGCGAGGATGTCGTCCAGGACCTCGTAGGGGGGCAGCGAATCCTGGTCGGTCTGGTTCTCGCGCAGCTCCGCCGACGGGGCCTTGGTGAGGATGTTGGCAGGGATAACCACGCCGGCCGGCCCCTTGCCGCCCTCCTTGGCGATCCTGGGCACATGGGCGTTGCGCCAGCGGGAAAGAGCGTAGACCTCCATCTTATAGAGGTCCTTGATCGGGTTAAATCCGCCGTTCATATCGCCATAGAGCGTTGCATAGCCCACCGACATCTCGCTCTTGTTGCCGGTGGTGAGCACCATGGAGCCGAGCTTGTTGGAGATGGCCATCAACGTGGTGCCGCGCGCGCGGCTCTGGATGTTCTCCTCGGCAATGCCGGGCTCGGTGCCGGCGAAAACCTTGGCCAGAGCCCTGCTGAAGCCCTCCACCGGCTCGGTGACGGGAACGATGTCGTAGCGCACGCCAAGCGCTTCAGCACAGGCTGCTGCATCGGCCAGGCTGGCGCTTGACGTGTAGCGATAAGGCATCATCACGCAGTGGACGCGCGCCGAGCCCAGCGCGTCGACGGCCAATGCCGCGCACAGCGCCGAGTCGATCCCGCCGGAGAGCCCGAGCACGACACCGGGAAAGCCGTTCTTGTCGACGTAGTCGCGTAGGCCCAGCACGCAGGCATGATAGGCCGCAGCCTCGCCGCTCTCCAGCTCAGCCCTGCGCCCGACCTCGCCCTTCCAGCCGCCGGGCGTGCGCTTCAGCACGAGCATCTCCAGCGCCTCCTCCCAGGCCGGGAGCTGCATGACGAGCTGCCGGTCGGCGTTGAGCACGAACGAGGCGCCGTCGAACACCAGCTCGTCCTGGCCTCCGACCTGGTTCAGATAGACGAGCGGCAGGCCCGTCTCGGTCACTCGAGCCACCGCCACGTTGATGCGCATCTCGGGCTTCGGCCAGTCGAACGGCGAGCCGTTGGGGACGATAAGCAGCTCCGAGCCTGTCTCCTGCAGGCACTCGCACACCTCGTCCTTCCAGATGTCCTCGCAGATCGGCACGCCGATCCGCACCCCGCGGAAATTCACCGGGCCCGGCATGGGACCCTGGTCGAAGACGCGCTTCTCGTCGAAGACGCCGTAGTTGGGAAGCTCCACCTTGTGGCGCACCGCCTGCACTTGGCCGCCGTCCAGGAGCGCGATCGAGTTGTAGAGCAGGCCGTCCTCCGGCCAGATGCTGCCGACAATGACGCCGGGGCCGCCGTCGGCGGTCTCGGCGGCCAGCGTCTCCACCAGGCCCCGTGCGGCGGCGGCGAAGGCGGGCTTCCGCACCAGGTCCTCGGGCGGATAGCCGGTGATGAAAAGCTCGGTAAAGACCACGAGGTCGGCGCCCCTGGCGGCGGCCTCGCCCCGCGCCTTTCGCAGCCTGGCGGCGTTGCCGGCGAGGTCGCCGACGACCGGATTGAGCTGGGCCAGGGCGATCTTAAGCGTGTCGGTGATTGCGTGGGTCATTGCGTGGGTCATGGCCGCCCATTATGGCTTGGCGCCCCCGCTGCGAAAAGCGGCCTTGAAAGCGGGGCGCAACCGGGGGCAGGCCTGGGTCAGACCCGGGGTCAGACCCGGGCACTCCAGGCACCGCAAGAAGGACCTCATGCCGCCCGCCACCTCAGTCAAGACCGCAACGGCCATCGGCATGGGCGCCATCCTGCTGTGGGCCACGCTGGCGAGCCTGGCGGCCCTCAAGGGGCCCGTGCCCCCGTTTCAGACCACCGCCATCGTGTTCACCATCGGCGGCGCCTTCATGGTCCTCGTCGCCGCGCTCAGGGGCCGTGCGGCCCTGCTCAGGCCGACGCCGGCTTCGCTGGCGCTGGGCATCTACGGGCTGTTTGTCTACCACGCGCTCTATTTCGCCGCCCTCAACCTAGCGCCGCCGGCCGAGGCGAGCCTCATCGCATCGCTGTGGGCGCTGCTGACGGTGCTCTTCTCGGCCCTCCTGCCGGGGCATCGTCTGCGGGTGGCCCATATCGCCGGCGCCCTCCTCGGCTTCGCCGCCGCCGCCCTCCTGGTGCACGACAAGCTCGGCGCCGGCAGCGGGGCGGAAGGCGCCCGCTGCGGCTACGCCTTGGCGCTGGGATGCGCCTTCGTCTGGTCGAGCTACTCGGTGGCGTCGCGGCTCCTCGCCACCGTCCCCAGCGACAGCCTCGCCGCGGCGAGCCTCCTCACAGCAGCGCTCGCCGCCCTGTGCAGCCTCCTCTTCGAGACCTGGATCGCGCCGCCCGACTGGACCTCCTGGGCCGCCCTGGTCGGCCTCGGTCTCGGCCCGCTGGGCGCCGCCTTCCTGCTCTGGGACATCGGCATGAAGAAGGGCAACGTGCCCCTCCTCGGCGTCCTCTCCTACGCCGCCATCGTCCTCTCCACCGCCCTCCTGGTGGCGCTCGGCTTCGCCGAGCCGGCGTGGACGCTCGCCTTCGCCTGCGCGCTGATGGCAGCCGCTGCGGTGGTGGCGACCCGTGGAGGCTCGGCGCCGTGAGAGCGAGACTGGCGGCGTGCGTCTGCGGCATGGCACTGGGTGGATTGGCGCTCTCGACCCAACCCCAGCCGGCCTACGCCGAGGGCCCGCCGGAGCGCGCCGTCTTCCTCAGCGCCGACGGCAAGACCGAGCTCATCGGCTACCTGTTCAGGCCTTCCCCCATGCCGGCGCCGCGCGTCCCGGCCGTGGTGATGATGCACGGCCGCGCGGGCGCCTACTCCTCGGCGGCCGACGGCCGCTACGACGCCTCCACCCTCTCCAGGCGCCACCGCATGTGGGGCGAGCTGTGGGCTCGGCAGGGCTACCTCGCCATTCTGGTCGACGGCTTCGGCCCGCGCGGCTATCCGCAAGGCTTCCCGCGGTTCAGCTACCGTCACAGGCCCCCCGAGGTCGATGAGGTCGCGGTCCGACCCCTCGATGCCTACGGGGCCCTGGCCTACCTGCGCACGCGCGTTGACGTGGTACCGGACAGGATCGGCCTCCAGGGCTGGTCGAACGGCGGCAGCGCCACGTTGTCGGCCATGGCGGCCGCCGGCCTGAGCGGTCCGACGCCGGCGACCGGCTTCCGCGCCGCCCTCGCCTTCTATCCGGCCTGCGGCCTCAAGGGCCGCTTCAAGGACGGCTACCGTCCCTACGCGCCGGTTCGTGTGCTCCATGGCACCGACGACGAGGAGGTCTCCCCGCGCCGGTGCGATGCGCTCGTGGCGAAATCGCGGGCGCAGGGCGGCGATATTCGGATCTACCTCTACGACGGTGCCACGCATGGTTTCGACGATCCGAGCCGCAAGCGACGGCGCGTCCCCGACAACGCCGCTGCCGCCGCAGACGCCTTGGCGCGGGCGGCGCGCTTCTTCGCGAGGGAGCTGGCAGAAAGGTAGTCCGCCGCGCCCCACCGCGCCCTTGGAAGATCGGCGCCACCGGGCCCTTGCGCCGCCTTCAGGAGCCCCCCGCGCCCACGGTGATGATGGCCACGGGAGCATCGACGCCGGCCCTCCATCGCTGCGTCGCCTGAAGCTCGCCAGCTCCTCAGGCGTCATGAGAGCGTCATTTGTCCGACCAGACCGCCAGCTCGTATCCGTCCGGATCAAGAAAATGAAAGCGTCGGCCGCCGGGGAAGGCAAAGATGGGTTTGACGATGCCGCCGCCGGCTTCTTCCACCCGCTGCTGGGCACCGGCAAGGTCGTCCGCAAAGAGAACGACAAGCGGCCCGCCGGGACCGGCAGGCGTGCCCTCGGCAAAGCCGCCGGTCAGCCGGCCATCGCTGAACGCGCAGTAGGCCGCACCGTAGGCCTTGAACGTCCAGCCGAAGGCCTTGCCATAGAACTCGCGCGAGCGCGCGATGTCGGCCACCATGAGCTCGATGTAGTCGATGCGGCGATCATTGCCGGACGGGCTCATGGACCCTCCAATGCCGGGTTCCAGCAGGGTGGCGGCGCTTTCGGCATTCAGGCCGCCCGACAGCACCTCAACGGTTGATGCGCGTGATCTTCGAGCCCTCCAGGGTCAGATTGTACATCAGGCCCTTCTGGTCGAAGATGAAGCCGACGATGGGGCTGGAGAACCGGCTCGTATCGATGGAGCCCCCCGCGCCCACGGTGATGATGGCCACGGAGGCATCGACGCCGGCCTTCCATCCCTGCGTCCGCCTGAAGGCGGCCAGCGCCTCGGGCGTCATGAAAACCAGGATGACGGACCGCTGCTGCGCGCCAAGCTGAAAGCCGATCGAGGCGGAGACGATGTTGTAGTAGTCGGTCGTGCGCGCACGCGTGAGCAGCGCCCCCTCGCCGTACTCGCCGCCGATGCCGATCCCCGCCTTGATCACCGTCGGAAAGACGAGGATCGCGGCCGCCTGGTTGACGAGCTCGCGCGAGCCGCGGACCTTCACGAAGAAGTCCTCCATCGTCCTGCGCACGTCGGCGTCGATTTCGGCGCCAGAGGCCGCCTCGCCTCTCTGCGCCGGCGCGACCGCGAGCGCAACGAGCAGCACGAGCCCAAGCGCCAAGCCTCGGCAGATGGATGTCATGGTTGTCCCCCGGTGTCACAGAGAGAAAGGTTGAATCAGCGTTATAAGGCAAGAATCAGGCAAAGAGCGTGCCAAGAGTCGTACCCGTCCGCAATTGCCTTGGGCCGGCACCTGGCCGGCACACAGGGCGACAACCCCGCCGCGGCCCCGCGCCGCCACCAGGCCGCCATCGTGATGTGGTGTTGGGCGCTGATCCGTTGGCGCCGTCTGGCAGGCCGCTGCGGGGGTGGCGGCGTTACCCTACGGCTTGGCGCCCAGCGTCTGCAGGCCGCTCAGCGCTACGTCGTTGCCGGGGTCGAGGACCAGGGCCTGGCGGTACTCCAGGATGGCACGGTCGCGGTCGCCCTTCTTGCGGTAGACATCGCCGCGGTTGGCAAAGGCGACGGCGAGCTTCGGGTCGATCTCGATGGCCTTGTCGTAGTCCTTGAGCGCGAGATCGTACTCCTTGCGGATCTCGTAGGCCCAGCCGCGGTTGTTGTAGGCGGAGGCGTTGCGGGGGTCGAGCCGGATCGCCTTGTTGCAGTCGGGCAGTGCCATGGAGGGCTCGTCGAGCTGGTTGTAGGCCTGGCAGCGGTTGGCGTAGGCCAGCGACGATTTCGGCCGGTCGGCAATCATCTGCGTGCAGGCTTCGATCTGCCGCTTCATATCGCCATGGGACGGGTTCTGACAGTCCCTGATCGCTCTCTGATCCTCGCCGCATCCCCCTGCACTGGCGACAAGAACCAATACCGCTGCAGTGCGTAGCACGGACATGGCGCTCCCTCCCCGGCCCCCGACCCGTCACTTCTTTACCCTACAGGATCACGAGCGCAAGCCGGAGCGATGCGAGCGAGCCCGCACTGCCTCGCCACACATCGCCGCGTTCGGTCTGGCACCGCCACCACCTGCCAGCTATAAGGCCCGACGTGAGCCGCCGGGGGCCGCGGCGGGGTCGTCGCCCGGTGTGCCGGCAAGGTGCCGGCCCAGGGATATTCCGGGGCAAGTGCGGACGGGTACGACTCTTGGCACGCTCTTTGCCCGATTCTTGCCTTAAAACGCTGATTCAAGCTCTCTCTCTG
>JBAPMW010000237.1:0-2312 GCA_049278815.1 Hyphomicrobiaceae bacterium | reverse complement strand
CCCTTGGGCGGCTCTTTTGTTATCAGAAGTCGGAAGTCGGAAGAAGTCAGAAGTCAGAAGTCAGTTGATCCGCCATGCTGGTTTCTGATTTCTGACTTCTGACAAGAGGCGAGGCCATGCGGAAGATCAGGACCGCCAAGTATCGGGTGGGCGAGGTGGTCCGGCATCGCATCCACGCGTTCCGCGGCGTCGTCTTCGACGTTGACCCGGTGTTCGCCAACACCGAGGAGTGGTGGCTGGCGATCCCCGAGGAGATGCGCCCCGGGAAGGACCAGCCGTTCTACCACCTGCTCGCCGAGAACGCGGAGACCGAGTACATCGCCTACGTCTCGGAGCAGAACCTCCTCCCCGACAGCTCGCGCACGCCGCTCCGCCACGAGCAGATCGAGAAGCTGTTCGCGATCGACCCCGACGGGAGCTACCGGCTCAGGCAGGCGCATTGAGGAGGGGGTGAGTGGTGAGATGGTGAGTGGTGAGTATCGGTCGGCGGTTGTGGCAGCCGGTCGTGTTGAATAGCCGGAAGATCCCGAGTGGATCTCACCAGGGGCTGTCGCCCAGTGTCCTGACCCTTTCAATTGGTACCCGTGCGGTTACCGGCTCGAACACGGGCGGGGAAGATCCCGGATAACCTCTGCCCCGACCTGGCGGTCGGGGCCTCGGTTTCCGGGAACGCATGGGGTGGGTGCTCCCCTCTTGCGTCCCCGGCCGGAGCGCACGGACTTGATCGAAGATCGAGTCCAGGGCGCGCAGAGCCGGGGTCTTCACCGCCGTTGCTGGAGGCCCAGCCTACGGACGAGTGCCCGGAACGTTCGGGCTGGGCATCGTATGAATGGGTCGCAACACGAGCAGACGCGATCGCTGATCACTCACGGGCCGCCCAGTGCGGCGGTGGGCAAAGAAGCAAGCGGGCATCGCCGCGACGCTAGCGGCAGAGTTTCAGCCCAACGTTCGGCCGCCGCCATCGCCACCGCGCCAGCCCAAACTCACCATCTCACCACTCACCATCTCACCCGATCAATCGCGCGTAGCCCTGCGCGCCGATCTCGTCGATGAGCTGGCGGTAGCCCAGCGCGCGGGCGCGGTCGGCGGAAACCTCGCCCAGATCCAGGCCCGTGAAGTCGTCGCGCCTGGCGTAGACGATGGGCGCGCTGACGGGCACGAACGCCGCCCCCCGTTTGTTGAGTGTGGTAATAAGGCCACGCATCTCGCCCGAGGGCCCGAGCGAGGACACCATGACCATGCGCATGGCGCCTTTCGTCAGCGACACCAGGTGCACGAACGGCGAGGAGGCCGCGATGTAGAGCCGGCCGCGGTGCAGGAACGGCGTGTCGGGGCGGTCGCGTTCCTGGAACAGGAGGCTCGGCCACTCGTCGTCCCAGACGATATCGGTGCGATAGGCCATCACGCCGCCCGGCACCGAGAACGATGGGCGCAGGGTGAGGTAGCTGCCGATATATTCCTCGACCCCGGCAAGGGTGTAGGCACCCATGTAGGTCGGCGACGCCCGGCCCTCGACGGGGGCGCTCGGCTCCGGGGCGTCGCGGCGCGGGTGTTGCGTGCCCCGCCATGCGTCCCTGACCTTCTCGAAGTCGAGGCCCAGCACCATGCAGACGTCAAACAGCGTCTGCTCGCGAACCGCGCGCCCGGCGAGCAGGTTCTGGATGGTCTTCTCGTGGATGTCGGCGGCATCCGCAAGCTCGGCCTGCGTCATCTTCTTCTCGATCATCGCCGTCTTGATGAGCGAGAGCGAAAGGGTGTGCTTGCCATTCGTGCGCATGGCGCGGCGCTTCACAAGGTCCATGATGGGGATGCCCGACGATTTTGACCGTAGCTCAAACCGCCGCGGGGCGGGAGGGGGTAAGCGGTGCGGCGGCCTCCACACGGTGAGGAGGGGCACGCAGAGATCAGAAGTCAGAAATCGGCGCACCGCAACGGCCGCGTTCCGTTTCCGATTTCTGACTTCTGATTTCTGACTTCTGGTTGCGCGTGGGCGCTGTATTTGCCACACACAGTCGATCGAGCCGGCGCCTGCCGGTGTCCTATGAGGGTTCGAATGAAGGAGCGACGCGTTCTCGCGGCTCCTGCGCGGTCGCCCGCCCGCCACGAGGCAGCTGTGATCGGGGCCGGTGCCGCAGGCCTCGCCGCCGCGCTGGCCCTGGCGCACAAGGGCGTGGCCGTGGCGCTGGTCGGGCCGCCGACACGGCGAGATGGGGACCGGCGCACCACGGCGCTGATCGGGCCCAGTGTGAGGCTGCTGGAGAACCTGGGGGTTTGGGAGGGGTCAGACCCTGCGCCCCGGCGCAGGCCGGGGC
>JBAPMW010000236.1:0-2984 GCA_049278815.1 Hyphomicrobiaceae bacterium | reverse complement strand
GGGGAGGGGAATCCGGGCGGCGCAAGTGGGAAGGGCGTACCATGACCGAGCCGATCCTCTCCGTCCGCAACCTGGAGACCTACTACGGGCCCATCGCCGCCATCCGCGGCGTGAGCTTCGATGTGCGCGAGGGCCAGATCGTCACCATCCTGGGGGCCAACGGCGCGGGCAAGACCACGGTGCTGCGGTCGGTGTGCGGCGCGCTGGAGCCGCAGAAAGGCACCGTCGGCTTCGCGGGGCGCCCCATCCGCGGGCGCGAGCCCGACTGGGTGGCGCGCCACGGCATCGCCCATGTGCCCGAGGGCCGCGAGATCTTCCCGTTCATGACGGTGAAGGGCAACCTGACGATGGGCGCCTACGCGCGCGGCGACAAGGCCGGCATCCAGCGCGACATGGAGATGGTCTACGGCTACTTCCCGGTGCTGCGCGAGCGCGCAACGCAGGCCGCGGGCTACCTGTCCGGCGGCCAGCAGCAGATGCTGGCGATCGGCCGCGGGCTGATGGCGCACCCCAGGCTGATGCTGCTCGACGAGCCGTCGCTGGGGCTCTCGCCGATCCTCACCAAGGAGATCTTCGCCATCATCCGCCGCCTCAACCAGGAGCAGGGTGTCACCATGCTGCTGGTGGAGCAGAACGCCAACATGGCGCTCAAGACAGCGCACTACGGCTACGTGCTGGAGACGGGCCGCATCGTGCTGGAAGGGGCGTGCGACAAGCTCGCCGAGAACGAGGACGTGCGCGAGTTCTACCTCGGCCAGAAAGAGGCGGCGGTGCGCGGCAAGAAGCGCTGGAAGCGCACCAAGCGCTGGCGCTAGAGCGGAGAGCGGGCCTTCATGAACGCGATCGACGTGCAGAGCATCGCCATCGACGGCTTCACCACCGTGCCCACCCTGTTCTGGCACCGGGTGCAGACGAAAGCCTCCAAGGTCGCCATGCGCGAGAAGGACCGCGGCATCTGGAAGGCCTACACCTGGGGGCAGTACGGCGCGCGCGCCAAGGCCATCGGCATGGGGCTGGTGGCGCTGGGTCTCGCCCCGGGCGACCGCGTGGCGATCCTCTCCGACAACAACAAGGAGTGGCTGTTCTGCGATCTGGGCGTGCTGTGCGCGGGCGGGGTCTCGACCGGCATCTATCCCACCGACTCGCCGGCCCAGGTGGAGTACCTGGTCAACGACAGCGGCACCAAGTTCCTGCTCGTGGAGAACGAGGAGCAGCTCGACAAGATCCTGGCCGTGCGGGAGCGCACGCCGGGCCTCAGGAAGATCATCGTGTTCGACATGGAGGGCCTGCGCGATCTCAAGGACCCGCAGGTCATGCCGCTCAATGAGCTTTACGCGCTGGGCGAGGCCCACGCGCGCGAGAATGCCGGGCTCTGGGAGCAGCGCATCGCCGCGCCCAAGCCGAGCGACGTGGCCATCATCGTCTACACCTCGGGCACCACCGGCCCCTCCAAGGGCGCGCTGTTGACCCACCGCAACATCATCTTCCAGGGCGGCGCGTTTCCGCGCATCGCCCCGGCGTTTGCCCTGCGCGATACCGACGAGGCGCTGAACTTCCTGCCCCTGTGCCACGTCGCCGAGCGCTTCGGCGGATGCTACAATCACATCGTCTTCACGCACACAGTCAACTTCGCCGAGGCGCCCGACACGGTGCCGCAGAACCTGCGCGAGGTGGCGCCGCACGTGCTGCTGGCCGTGCCGCGGGTGTGGGAGAAGCTCTATTCCGGCGTCACCATCGCGCTCAAGGAGGGCACCTGGCTCGGCCGGCTCGCCTATCGGGCCGCCATCGGCCTCGGCATGCAGGCGAGCGCGTACGAGCTGGCGGGCAAGCCGGTGCCGGCGCTGTTGCGTGCAGCACGCGCCGCCGCCAACCGGCTCGTGCTCAAGAACATTCGCGTCGCGCTCGGCCTCGACCGCATCCGCTACGCAGCGACCGGCGCCGCCCCCATCTCGCCGGATCTCATCCGCTGGTACTGGGCGCTGGGGGTGAGGATGTTCGAGGTCTACGGCCAGACCGAGAACGCCGGCCTCGCCACCGCCAACTGGCCCGGCCACGTCAGGATCGGCAGCATCGGCGGCGCGTGCCCCGGCACCGAGGTGAAGCTCTCTCCGCAAGGCGAGATCCTGCTGCGCGGGCCGCACATCTTCGCCGGCTACCTCAACAAGCCCGACAAGACCGCGGAGGCGCTGCGCGACGGCTGGCTGCATACGGGCGACGTGGGTGAGATGGACGAGGCGGGCTTCGTGCGCATCACCGACCGCATGAAGGACATCATCATCACCGCCGGCGGCAAGAACGTCACGCCGTCGGAGATCGAGAACCAGCTCAAGTTCTCGCCCTATATCTCCGACGCGATCGTGATCGGCGACAAGCGCAGCTATCTCACCTGCCTCGTCATGATCGACCACGACAATGTCGTGAAGTTCGCGCAGGACCACGACGTGCCGTTCACCAACTATGCGAGCCTGTGCCGGGCACCGGAGGTGGTGGAGCTGATCGGCAAGGAGGTGGAGGCGGCGAACAGGAAATTCGCGCGTGTCGAGACCGTCAAGAAGTTCCGGCTGATCGACCAGCTGCTCACCGCCGAGGACGAGGAGCTGACCCCCACCATGAAGCTCAAGCGCAGCTTGGTCGAGAAGAAGTACCGCTCCCTGATCGATGGCATGTACAGCGCGGCGGCCTGACGAGACGAGGCATCGGGAGGTGCGCCGAGGTGACCCGGTTTGCATCGCGTTTATGGGATCGGCCGCGAGTCCATCTGGAGGCTATATGCACGCCTGCACATTTCCAGGGCCATCGACCCCGATGCCTGCGGGCTCGCTTCGGCTCGCGCCCTCGGCTAGAACGAAGAACGAGATGAACAAGCTCTACGTCAAAGCGACGGTCAGCCTGCTTCAGCTCCCGCTCATCGTGGGTGCGTTGATATTCCTGCCTGCCGGAACGCTCGACTATTGGGAAGCTTGGCTGTTCACCGCCGTTTTCTT
>JBAPMW010000235.1:0-3073 GCA_049278815.1 Hyphomicrobiaceae bacterium | reverse complement strand
GAGCTCGTGAAACAGCGCCTGCTGCTCGTCTCGATCCGTCTTGAGGCGCTCGACGTAGCCGGGGGCATCGTCGATACGCAGAACCTGCATGCGGCGCTGGATGCGCCGGGTCAGTGTGCCTTCCTTGTATCCGCTGAAATCGTGGCCGGTGCCGGCGCGCAGCAGCCCTGCAATCGCCGCCAGGTGCTGGCCCATGTCATTCCGGGTGCCATTGCCGTCCTTGTGTTCGGCAACCGCGCCCAAGTGTTGTTGATGGTCGACGAGCAAGCCCGGCATGGCCTCGACCGGCACGACATGGTCGACCATGCCAGTGTCGGCGGCACTCTGCGGCATGCCCCTCTGCGCCACATGGTCGAACTCGGCCTGGGCCAGGGTCAGCCCGCCATGCTCCTTGATCTTGCGCACGCCGAGCGCGCCGTCACTGCCGACGCCGGACAAGACGATGCCGACGGCGTTGTCGCCGCAGTCCTCCGCAAGCGAGGAAAAGAACGTGTCTATGGGGCGGCGAGACTCGCGCGGAGGGGCCGGACTGACCACTCTGAGGATGCCATCCTTGATAGTGAGCGTGGCATTGGGTGGGATGACGAAGACGCAGTCCTTGCGGATGGCGACGCCGTCGGCGGCCTCGATGACTGGGATTGGGGCGCCGGCACCGAGCAATTCGACCAGCAGACTCTTGTGATGGGGGTCGAGATGCTGCACCAGTATAAAGGCCATGCCGGTATCGGCCGGTGTATTGGCGAGGAACGTCTTGAAAGCGGCGAGCCCGCCGGCCGAGGCGCCAATGCCGACGACAAGGCCGTCAGGCAAGAGATCGTTCGAGCGGCACTCGGAAGACATTAGTTGCTGGCATCCTTGGGAAAGCGAAATCCTACAGCGGATGCCCCGTGGTCAAGTTTGATGTACCTCAAAGGCACTGGGAGAGCTGGCCAGCCAACTTGGCACATTGGGCGGGCGGGCGTCTACCGGCTGAGCCAACATGAGTAGTTCTCCCTGCTGACATCAGTAGTTTTCCGTGTTGATAGCGCTACGCGAAGTGCAACTCACGCATGCGGGGCCACCTCACTCCCTCCCAATCGCAGCGTACATACGCTCGCGGAATGTGGCCCTGCTACTTTCCCTGCGAACGCTTCTTTCCCCGCGAACGCTTCGTCGCCTTTTAGAACGCCTGAAGGTGTTGCGGCATCGCCTCATAGCGTGCGAGTCGGCAACTTGTTCTGGATTGGGTCAAGAGCGGGCATGGGAGCGAGCCATTGGTGACGGGTTAAGTACCTCCGTAACCTGCCGGAATCGCCGCAGCGCCGAAGACTTCGAGACCCGCGCCAAGCCTCGCCGTGCAATGAGCGGCTGTCTGGCAGCAAAGCATCAGTGCGGACGCGAGGCACTCTGGCTTAGACGTTGGCCGGGTTGGGAAAACCCCGCCTAGTGCAGCCAGCGGAGCACCGCCAAGGCCCCGAGCCCCATGCCGCCGACGACGATGCGCCACCAGGCGAAGGGGGCGAAGCCGTGGCGGCTGACGAAGTCGAGGAGGTAGCGCACCACCAGCGCGCCGGCGATGAAGGCGACGACGAACCCCAGGGCGATGCTGCCCGCATCGTCGAGCGTCAGCAGGTCGTAGCTCTTGTAGAGGTCGTAGGCGAACGCACCGGTCATGGTGGGCATGGCAAGGTAGAACGTGAACTCAGTGGCCGAGCGCTTGTCGGCGCCCAGGAGCAGGGCCCCCACGATGGTGGCGCCCGAGCGCGAGACGCCCGGGATCATGGCGAGCGCCTGGCACAGCCCGACTGTGAACGCGAGCGGGATGGGGTAGTCCATCACATCGCGATGGCGCGGCTTGAGGGGCAGCCGGTCCACCCACAGCAGCACGATCCCCCCCACCACCAGGGTCGTGCAGATCAGCCACGGCGTCTCGAACAGCACCGCCTTGATGAACCTGTGACCGAAGGCACCGAGCACCGCCGCCGGCAGGAAGGCCACCAGCACCGCCAGCACGAAGCGGCGCGCGCGGGGGCTGCTCGGGATGTCGGCCGCGAGCCGCAGCAGCCTGCCCGCATAGACAGTGAGGATCGCCAGGATGGCGCCGAGCTGGATCAGCACCTCGAAGGTCCTGCCCGGCGAGTTGAAGCCGAGGAAGTGCCCGACGAGCAGGAGGTGACCCGTCGAGGAGACGGGCAGGAACTCGGTCAGCCCCTCGATCAGCCCGAGCAGAATGACTTGCCACGTCTGCATGGTGTCTCGCGGAGGCCGTTGCGGATTCGCGGTTTGCGGGATGCTGCGACCTGCCTACGCCCACGGCCCGGCGCTCTCAAGGAGGCTGCCGGGATTCGCCGCAGGTTGTGGCCGGCGGGCATCGCTCGTGTGCCGCCCGGGCTTGGCGGCGGCTCGGACCCTCGCCTACAAGTGTTCGGGCGTCGGGGGTCGGAAACGGGGGAAGAGCGAATAGCGAGTAGCGAATAGCGAATGGAGAGCGCGCAGAGCCCACGGGAGGCCCCTATTCGCTACTCCCTATCCGCTATTCGCCCCTTCCCCATTTCCGACGGCCGACGCCCGCATCCCGAACGGAGAGACGCACCGAGATGCCCATGACCCGCCTTGCCCAGTCGCTGGACAGCCTGCGGCCGCACTATGACGCGGTGGTGGTGGGCTCGGGCTACGGCGGCGGGGTGGCGGCGGCGCGGCTCGCCCGCGCCGGCAAGCGCGTGGCCGTGCTGGAGCGGGGGCGGGAGTTCCTGACCGGCGAGTTCCCGCGCCGCTTCCCCGAGCTCAGGGAGCAGCTGCAGGTGACGGGCAGGCGGGTGCGCATGGGCCCGCCCACCGGGCTCTACGACGTCCGCCTGGGCGAGGATATGCACATCCTGGTGGGCTGCGGCCTGGGGGGCGGGTCGCTCATCAACGCCGGCGTCGCGCTCAGGCCCGATCCGCGTGTGTTCCGCGATCCCGTATGGCCGGAGGAGGTGGCGCGGGACGGCCTCATCGACGAGGGCTACGCCCGCGCGGCCCGCTGGGTGCGGCCGGCGCGCGACCCCAGGGCGGCGGGACGGACCAAGTACCAGGCGCTGGCGCGCGCCGGGGC
>JBAPMW010000234.1:0-22432 GCA_049278815.1 Hyphomicrobiaceae bacterium | reverse complement strand
GGCCCAACCTACTCGGCCTACTCGGCGGCCATCGCATTGAGCGCCATCACGGTGCTCCAGTTGCGGGTTGTCGCCCGCACGCCCAGCGCCCGCTCGATCGCCGTATTGCTGAGCTTGGTCCGTCCGTAGCCGTTGGGACAGTGCAGGTAGACCTCGCTGCCCGCCGCATGCCAGCGGTCCGCTCCCGTCTGAAGCTTGCCGATCGCAGCGAGGCCCGCCTTCGATGCCACGCCGGCGAGAAACGTCACGTGCACCGTCCTGGGCAAAGCGGCGGCCTCCTCGGCGAAGGGATTGCCGGCGATAAGGCGCTGCAGCTGCGCGGACGTTCTGACGATCACGGAGACGGGCAGGCGCGTCGCCTCGTTCACCCTTCTCTCGATCATGGCGGCGAGGTCAGCCGGCGCGCCCTTGGTCCTGAGCACCACGTTGCCGCTCTGCAGGTAGGTCCTCGCATCGGGAAAGCCGAGGTCGGCGAGGAGTCCGCGCAGGCGCTCCATCTTGAGCATGTTGTCGCCAACATTGATGCCGCGCAGCAGGGCGATGCAGGTTGTCATGCTTCAAGCACCCAGGTCTCCGCCGTAGGCCGCATGCTCACGATCCGGTACCGCCTGTCGGTGCAGCGCGCGAGACAATGCCTCGGCTGACGAATTGAGGCAGCGACCGTCCTGCCACTCACCCAACTATTGCGCGGCCCCCACACGCTTGATCCCAACCTCGGCCACGACCTTGGTCCACTTGGCAACGTCGGCAGCCACCCGTTCCTTGAAGCCTTCAGGGGTCGATGCCAACGGCAGGGTGCCGAGCTTGCGGTATTTCTCGATCAGCTCAGGCTCCTGCAAGACAGCGGCAATCTCGGCGTTGAGCCGCTTGACAATGTCGGCCGGCAGCTTGGGCGGGCCAGCCACCCCGAGCCACGAGGTTGCCTCATAGCCAGGGATCGTCTCGCCGACGGTTGGCACATCGGGCAGGGCAAAGAACCGCGCCGGGCCGGTCGTTGCAAGCGCGCGGAGCTTGGCGCCTCGCACCAGCACCAGCATCAAGGCCGGTGACTCGAACGCAAAATCGATGTGCTTGCCAAGCAGCATGGTCGACACGATCGCGCCGCCCTTGGTGGGAAGGTGCTTGAGGTTCACCTTCGCCATGGCCGCGAACAGCGCGCCGGCCAGGTGCTGGGTCGTACCCGCCCCGGGAGAGCCATAGAACATCGGGTTGGAGGAGGAGGACGTCTTCATCAGGTCGGCAATCGACTTCACCGGGTGGTCGGGATGGGTCACCAGGATGAGCGGGACCTGCGACACGAAGCTGATGAAGGAGAAGTCCTTAAGCGGGTCGTAGGCCAGCTTCTCGTGCATCGCCGCAGTGACGGCATGTCCTCCCGGCAGCATTATCAACGTGTAGCCATCGGGCGTCGTCCGACCCATCTGTGCCGCCGCAATTCTCCCGCCGGCTCCGGCCCTGGGCTCCACGACGACAGGCTGCCCCAGGCGCACCGACAGCCGCTCGGCAACGATGCGGGAGATCGAGTCGATATTGCCTCCGGTCCCGAAGCCGTGCACCAGCGTGATGGCTTTTTCCGGCCAAGCCGCTGCGGCCGGCACCGCCGAGGCCGCCGGCAGACAAACCGCACATAGCAACAGGCGCAGCGATTGGGTAACGAGCATACGACCTCCTCTCTTGCACTTCCCATGCACCGGCCTCGCTTGTCGCGCCCGCTTCAGGAGCTCCGTCAGCAGGCCCCTCCCGCAATCATATGCACTACAATGCTGCCTATGGGTGGACACTCGACAGTAGCAGGCCACGCGAAGATACCATCGAGACGTGTATCTCGCTAGACGGACGATCTCAGTCGCGCGTACATGCGTGACCTGGTGCGCACGGCCGGAGCAGATCTTGGAGCTGTGGAAGCGGTCCCACTTGATGACGTTGAGGGCCCCATGGGAAGCTGATGGAACGAAGTAGCGCATGAACAAATCGCATGTCGGCTCGTCGACCTGATACGGATGGTCGCCGCCGATGTTGCGCTGCCTCAGCCATTCCTTGCAGACGGCGTCAGGGCCGTCGAGAAAGTGCAGCTCGGGGGCGACGTTGGCCTCGCTGACAAGGGAGCGCATCCAGCTGCGCCACTTGATCGTACTCGCCGGGAAATCGAGGACAACCGAGAGATCCTGGCGAGCCTGGTATAGCGTGCCAACTCGCAGGGATCGGCGGAGTACGGGCTGACGCCTGCTCCGCCCTGCGCGCCAGCGCCCAGTCGGTCAAGCGGCGACGTTGTTGGCGTTGTTCGGATCGCGCAGGACGTAGCCGCGGCCCCAGACGGTCTCGATGTAGTGCTGGCCGCCGGTGGCCGCCTGCAGCTTCTTCCTGAGCTTGCAGATGAACACGTCGATGATCTTGAGCTCGGGCTCGTCCATGCCGCCGTAGAGATGGTTGAGGAACATCTCCTTCGTCAGCGTGGTGCCCTTCCTGAGCGAGAGCAGCTCCAGCATCTGGTATTCCTTGCTGGTCAGGTGCACGCGCTGGCCGTTCACCTCCACGGTCTTGGTGTCGAGATTGACGCGCAGATTGCCGGTCTCGATCACGGATTGGGCGTGGCCCTTGGAGCGGCGCACGATGGCGTGGATGCGCGCGATCAGCTCGTCCTTGTGGAACGGCTTCGTCATATAGTCGTCGGCGCCGAAGCCCAGACCACGCACTTTATCCTCGATGCCGGCAAGGCCGGAGAGAATGAGGATCGGCGTCGCGACCTTGCTCACGCGCAAGGTCTTGAGCACCTCGTAGCCGCTCATGTCGGGAAGGTTCAGATCAAGGAGGATGATGTCGTAGTCGTAGATCTTGCCAATATCCACACCCTCCTCGCCGGTCTCGGTGATGTAGACATTGAAGCCTTCGGATTGAAGCATCAGCTCGATGCTCTGCGCGGTTGCGCTGTCGTCTTCGATCAGAAGGACCCGCATTGCTTTTCCTCTTTTCCCTGACCCTTTAGAGTCCCACTGCCCACGCACGAAGGAGACGCATTGTCGAGGCCAAGCCACACTTGTCACCCTAAACGCGACAAGTTAACGAAACCTAATTTTCGATTACGCTCTCACGACGTCTTTTACAACCGCCTCGTGCTGCATGACGCCACCGCAAGCCCGCCGCGCAATACAGAGCCGCGAAAAGAGAAGGGCACGGCAACTCATAAAGCAAGTCGCAACCAGTCGTTCCCCCAGGCGCTCAGCCAGGGTGGTACGCCTTTGCCAAGTCTATTATTGTGTCCCCCACAGGTCAGCCCCGGTAAGGTTCCCGGATCTGGCTGGGCGGGAATCCCCACCCGCTGCGAAAACCCTAACTGATTTGCGGTCTGCCCCCTAGAGGGGTACAAGCAAAAAGAATCCCCTTGCGCGGCGCTGTCGAATTGGGCTGATCTGGCGTTGCTTTACCGCAACTTAAGTGCTCCTGCGTAGCGTTCGCCGGGGCCGGAAACGAGACCTTGGCCTTGCCGCGGATGCGGCGGCGGTGCTTGGCGAGTTGCCAGCGGCTCACCGAGAACGTTAACAGCAAAGCCAGCTGTCGGATGCAGTCGAACATTGGGGTGTTGGGGTACATGATGAAACCACGAGACTCCGCGGTGAAGGCGAAACGCTTCGAGGTCGCCGAGAAGGCCCGTAAGATTGCCTCGCTGGAGGGAACGATCCGCGATTTCGAGATGATGGCCGCCGATCTGGCCCGCCAAATCGCCAACGAGGAGGATCGCACGGGGATCAGGGACCAGGCCCACTTCGCCTACTCGACCTTCGCCAAGGCCGCGGCGCAGCGCCGCGCCAACCTGCTCACCTCCGTTGCAGATCTCAAGGACAAGCTCGCGCTGGCCAAGAGCGACCACGCGGATGCGGCGCTGGCGCTCAAGCGGCTGGAGCCTGCGGCCGAGGAGCGCGACCGGCTGCAGTCCAAGGGGGTCTCCCGGATTGTCGCCAGCGGCTGATCCTGCTGCAGGGATGGCCGTCGCCGGGGACACGAATCGCGGCATACATGGCGACCGGCCGGCGGGTGACCAGTGCGGCGGCTGGGCGGGTGACCAGCGGGGGGCTTCGGCGAATGAAGGGTCGCGTGGCGGGACTTGCGGCGGCGGCTCTGCTGGCGGGCTGCGGCGGCCCCAATGTCAATCTGCAAGATCTGCTCTCGCTTCCGGCGCCGGCCGAGACTGCCGCGAAGAACGGCACCGAGACGGCCGCAACGAGCGGCCCGGAGAGCGCGCCGGAGACCGGCAGCCTTTCGGCGCGATCCGAGCCACATGAGACCTCAGCGCTCGTCTCCGGCACGCCGACGGGCATCTTTGCCGAGGTGGCGCGCGGTGCGCTCGGCTGCTGGCTCGCCGCCGACGGCCCGCTCAAGGCAAGCCACATCTACCGCGCCGAAGCCCAGCCGCCAGCCAAGGGCGGCGACGCCGAGATCGTCATCTACGAACGCGACGCCGCGATGCGCGACCTGCGCGGACCCCGAGCCTACCGCATCGCCTTCACCGCCGAGCTCGCGAGCGTGCGCGTGACCATGACCGCGCTCAGGCTCGAGCCGAAGCTTGCCCAGGCGATGGCCATGGATGTCGAGAGCTGGGCCAAGGGCGAGGAGAGCTGCCGGCTGCGCGCCTTGCTGCCGCCGCCGGTGCCGCCGGTCGCATCCAAGGCGTCCAAGGCGTCCAAGGGCAAGACGACGGCCAAGGGCAAGACAACGGCCGGCGCCAAGAAGCGTTAGCGCACACCGAGACGCTCGTTCCCCAGCCGCCTCCGCGATGGGGTACGCCTGAGCGTGCGGCGGCGGGGCTCAGTCCCGGTAATCCTGCACGCGCGTGGCCCTGAGGCCGGGCAGGCCGTGGCGCTCGATGGAGCGCTGCCACGACAGGAACTCGTCGATGGTCAGCTTGTAGCGCTCGCACGCCTCATCCAGGCTCAGGAGGCCGCCGCGCACGGCGGCCACCACCTCGGCCTTGCGCCGGATCACCCAGCGCTTGGTGTCCTTGGGAGGAAGATCGGCGATGGTCAACGGGCTGCCGTCGGGCCCGATGACGTAGCGCACGCGCGCCCTGTACTGTTGTTCGGTCATGATGCTCGTTACACGTGTCAGATCTGGAAACACTAGACGAATGCAATTAAAAGCGAGCTACCCAGATGGGTAAATACTTGTCGAAGAGATGAATCGATATTAGGTATCTTATAGTTAACTGGTTAATGGCGGCCGAAATCTGGCGCCGACATGGCTCAGAGGAAGTATTTGGGCTCCTGCTCCGCCAGCGAGAGCGTGGGCTTGCCGTTTGCGCCAGCTGCGCCCCGTGGAGCTCAGGCCTTGGCGCACACCTGCCCAGAGGCAGTTGGCTTGATCCTGGCCGCGCTCCCGGCCATATTGACCACATGACGCCGATGGGAACGCCATTCCACAGCGCCTCTGCCTATGCTTTGCGACTGCTAACTGTCAGGACCGGCGGCCCATGCCTTCCGACCAGACGCCCGCCCCGACGGCCGTCGCGCGCGCCGATGCGCCGCGCGGGCGCGTGGTCGTTGCCATGTCCGGCGGCGTCGACTCCTCGGTGGTGGCGGCGCTCCTCAAGGGCCAGGGCCATGATGTCGTCGGCGTGACGCTGCAGCTCTACGACCATGGTGCCGCGACGGGGCGCCGCGGCGCCTGCTGCGCCGGTCAGGATATCCACGATGCCCGCCGCGTCGCCGACAGGCTCGCCATCCCCCACTACGTCCTCGACTACGAGCAGCGCTTCCGGACCGGCGTCATGCAGGCCTTCGCCGACAGCTATGCGGCCGGCGAGACGCCCATACCCTGCGTCACATGCAACCAGCGCATCAAGTTCCGCGACCTGCTGGAGACCGCCCTGGAGCTCGGCGCCGACTCGCTGGCCACCGGCCACTACATCGAGCGCCGCGACGGCCCCGGCGGCCCGCAGCTCTACCGCGCCCGCGATTCCGACCGCGACCAGAGCTACTTCCTGTTCGCCACCACGCGGGGGCAGCTCGACCGGCTGCTGTTTCCCCTGGGCGGCATGGCCAAGAGCGAGGTGCGCGCCCTCGCCCACGAGCTCGGGCTGCCCGTGGCGGAGAAGGCCGACAGCCAGGACATCTGCTTCGTCCCGCAGGGGCGCTATGCCGGGGTGGTCGAGAAGCTGCGGCCCGGCGCCGCGGAGCCCGGCGACATCGTCCATATCGACGGCCGCGTGCTGGGGCGACATCGGGGGATCATCCACTACACCATCGGCCAGCGCCGCGGCCTCGGCGTAAACGGCCAGGAGCCGCTTTATGTGGTGCGGCTCGATCCGGAGCGCCGCGAGGTGATCGTGGGGCCGCGCGCGCGGCTCGCCACGCGCTGGCTCCGCCTGCGCGATGTCAACTGGCTCGGCGACGACCCGCTGTCCAGGGACGGCAGCCAGGTGGCAGCTCGCATCCGCTCCACTGCCCCGCTGCAGCCCGCCACCGTCTATGCCGGCGACGCCCGTCCGGACAGCAGCGCCGACGGCAGCCCTGGCGGCAACCAGGTGCGGGTGCTGCTCCACGAGGGCGAGCACGGGGTGGCCGCCGGGCAGGCGTGCGTCTTCTACGCCGACACCGGCCCGCGCGCCCGGGTTCTGGGTGGGGGCTGGATTGTGAGCGCCTCCGGCGATTACAACTTGGGGGTGCCGGACTGCGAGCGGACGGAGTGCTCCCCTCTCCGCCTGCCGGACCGGCCACAGCAACGGCAGGGAAGCATCAGGAGCGGGAGGACATGACATCGAGGCTGCGGGCGTCGAGGAACGAGCGGGGGTCTGAGGCCCTGGCGCTGGAGGATGACGCTGCCCGCATGGACGAGGCCGCCATCAGGAGCGCCTACAAGCGCTGGGCCCCCGTCTACGACAACATGTTCGGCTGGGTCGCCGGCGAGGGCCGCAAGCACGCCGTGGAGACCGTCAACGAGCGGGAGGCGGGCCGGGTGCTCGAGGTGGGCGTCGGCACAGGCCTGTCGCTGCCCACCTACCGGCCCCAGCTGGAGATCGTGGGCATCGACCTCTCCCCCGACATGCTGGAGAAGGCGCGCGGGCGCGTCGCCGCGGAGGGCCTCGCCAATGTCACCGGCCTCCACGAGATGGACGCGAGCGAGCTCCAGTTCCCGGATGCCTGCTTCGACACCGTGGTCGCCATGTATGTGATGCCCGTGGTCTCCGACCCCGAGAAGGTGATGGCCGAGCTCGCCCGCGTCTGCCGGCCTGGGGGCGACGTGCTGCTCGTCAACCATTTCAGCGCCGAGGACGGCATGCGCCGCTGGCTGGAGCGGCGCATGGCGCCGCTGGCGGGCAAGCTCGGCTGGCGCCCGGTGTTCGACGTGGGCCGGGTCATGGGCTGCGGCGAGCTGGAGCTGATCGAGCGTCGCAGCCTGCGCCCGCTCGGCCTGTTCACGATCATGCGCTTCCGCAAGGCGAGCGCAGGGCAGGCGGCGGCGTAGCGCCGGGCCCGGTGCTTGACCTGCTGCCTGGCTTGTGGGACCCAACGCTGGCCTGCTCCCGGCGCGATCCACGCCCTGCCCGGAGCCCGGCCAGGCCCGTTGGGCTGACGCCGGTCCATGCATCGGCCCCATGCATTGGCCCCATGCAGGGCCCCATGCATCGGCTTGACAGGTCCGAGCACGGCTTTCTATATCGCGTCGTCCCCGTGTCGCCCGGCTTGAGGCGCCCCGGTGGTTGCGGCTGCACCGGTGACTGCCGGTGTCCGATGCGAGAGTGGCGGAGTAGCTCAGTTGGTTAGAGCGGCGGAATCATAATCCGTAGGTCGCCGGTTCAAGTCCGGCCTCCGCTACCAATAGAATCAGGGACTTAGCTCTTGCTCCGATCCGATCCCTTGTCGCAATTGGGTGCGCTGCGGAACGGGTTGTTGGTCACCAATTGCGGGGGCAGGACACTACTAGAGGGGTCGCCCGACCACAGACCACTTCCATTGTGAATTTTCCGGAGGCACAATTGCCCGACAACGCGCAGCAAGCGGCAAGAACGCGGGTCTTCCTCTCCTGTTCGCGCGAGGACGAAGCGTTCACCCGCCGCCTCGCCGAGGCGCTGGCGGATTGCGGCTATGCGCCCGCTACGACCGGTCGGCGCGCGACCCCGGCAACGTCGATACCAGCATTTCGGCCGAGGACGAGTGGTGGCAGCGGCTTAAGGACGTGACCGCCGCAGCGGAGGTGATTGTGGTCATCGTCTGGCTCGACAGACCATGGAGGAGATGATGCGGCTTGCGGATAGGATCGCCATCGTCGTCGGCGCCGGGCAGGGGCCCGGCGAAGGCCTGGGCAACGGCCGGGCGACGGCTCTCCTCTTCGCGCGTAACGGCGCGAAGGTGCTCGCCGTCGACAGCAACCTGGACTCGGCGAAGGAAACGGCGGCGATCGCTGCCGCGGACGGCGGCGAGTGCTTCGCCATCGAGGCCGACGTGACCAAGGAAGCGACGCTGAAGGCGGTCGTCGACGAGGCGGTGAGACGTTGGAAGCGCATTGACATCCTGCACAACAACGTGGGCGTAAGCTTGGCCGGAGGCGATGCCTCCCCTCTGGAGATCACCGAGGAGGCCTTCGACCGCGTTTCGGCCATCAACCTGCGCGGCACCATCATGGCGTGCAAGCACACACTGCCAGTGATGCGCCAGCAGCGCTCGGGTGCGATCGTCAACATCGCATCGATCGCGGCATGGTCAGCCAATTATCCAACCGTCGTCTACAAGGCTACCAAGGCTGCCATGATCGCCTATACGGAACAGATCGCGTGCCAGAATGCCCAGTACGGGATTCGCGCCAATGTCATTCTGCCGGGCCTGATGGATACGCCGATGGCGGTCGACACCCGCGCACGGGTCTGGGGTAAAACGAGGGCCGAGGTGGCCGCAGCGCGCGACGCCCGCGTGCCGCTGCGCGGGAAGATGGGCACCGCCTGGGATGTTGCCAACGCGGCGCTGTTCCTCGCCTCCGACGAGGCCAACTTCATCACGGGGGTGGCGCTACCTGTGGACGGCGGCTCGAGCCTGCGCCGGGAGTAACGCCTCTGCCCGCCTCCAGCTGCGCGGGGGCGACAATCTGTCCAATTGCTTGTTGCTCAACCGCGAGCGGCCGTCTAACCTGCCTCCAAAAGCAGAGAAAGCATCGCGGTGGCCTGAGATCTTCCACGCGTCGGAAGGCTTTTGCCGGTACCCAGGGAGGACACGAATGCGCACCAAGCTCACCTTGGCCGTCAGCCTCGCATTCATCGCGGTCACTCTGGCCGCCACGCCGGCCCTCGCCCAGAAGCAGGGCGGCACGCTGCGCGTCTACCATCGCGACAACGCACCGAGCGGCTCGATTCACGAGGAGGCGACGATCTCCACCGTGCAGCCGTTCATGGCTGTGTACAACAACTTGGTGATTTTCGACCAGGCGAAGCCGGTCAACAGCATGGACACGATCGTGCCGGACTTGGCGGAGAGCTGGTCCTGGGACGCGAGCAAAACCAAGCTCACCTTCAAGCTGCGCGAGGGGGTCAAGTGGCACGACGGCAAGCCGTTCACCGCCAAGGACGTCAAATGCACCTGGGACATGCTCGCCGGCAAGAGCACCAGCAAGCTGCGCAAGAACCCGCGGCGCGTGTGGTACCACAACCTCAAGGAGGTCGAAGTCAACGGGGACCGTGAGGCCACCTTCGTGCTGGGCCGTCCGCAGCCGTCCTTCATCGCGCTGCTGGCCTCGGGCTATTCGCCGGTCTATCCCTGCCACGTCTCCGCCAAGGACATGCGCACCAATCCCGTCGGCACCGGGCCCTTCAAGTTCGTGGAGTGGAAGCGCAACGAGACCATGAAGTTCGCGCGCAACCCCGACTACTGGAAGAAGGGGAAGCCCCACCTGGATGCCATCGAGTGGCGCATCATTCCCAACCGCTCGACACGCATTCTCGCCTTCATCGCCGGGGAGTTCGACCTGACGTTCGATTCCGACATCACGATCCCGCTCATGAAGGACGTTGCCAGCGGCGCACCGAAGGCGGTGTGCCCACTGCGGCCGACCGGCGTCAGCATAAACCTCATCATCAACCGCGACGCGGCGCCGTTCGACAACGCCAAGATTCGTACCGCCATGGGCTTGGCCCTCGACCGCCAAGCCTACATCGACATCCTCGCGGAGGGTAAGGCATCCATGGGCGGCGCCATGCTGCCGCCGCCTGAAGGCAAATGGGGCATGCCCGCCGACATGCTTGCCAAGCTTCCCGGCTACGGCAAGGACGTGGCGAAGAACCAGGCCGAAGCGCGCAAGATCATGGAGGGCCTCGGCTACAGCGCGGACAAGCCGCTCAAGGTGAAGATCTCCACGCGCAACATTGCGATCTACCGCGATCCCGCGGTGATCCTGATCGACCAGCTCAAGAAGATCCACATCGACGGCGAGCTCGAGGTGGTCGACACGAGCATCTGGCACGCCAAAGTCGCGCGCAAGGACTACGCCGTCGGCCTCAACCTGACGGGCGTGGGCGTCGACGATCCGGATGTCAACTTCTACGAGAACTACACCTGCAACTCGGAGCGCAACTACACCAAGTACTGCAATCCCGATCTCGAGAAGCTGATCGATCAGCAGTCGGTGGAAACCGACGTCGAGAAGCGCCGGCAGCTCGTCTGGCAGATCGAGCGTGACCTTGTGGAGGATCTCGCCAGGCCGATCATCTACCATCAGCGCGCGGCCACCTGCTGGCACCCTCATCTCAAGGGCCTCGTGCTGCACGAGAACAGCATCTACAACGGCTGGCGCCTGGAAGACGTTTGGCTCGACAAGTAGCCTGGGCGCCCTGTCCCCCTCTCCCCGCTTGCGGGGAGAGGGTCGGGGTGAGGGGCAGAGGCACACTCCAACGTCGGTGCCTGTGGCTGCCCCTCACCCTAACCCTCTCCCCATTGCCCTGCGGGCATGAGGAGAGGGGACTACTATAGCCACAGGGAAGGAGCGACAGCGTTGGGGACCTATCTGATCCGCCGCTTCCTGCTGATGCTCCTGACCCTGTTCGGGATGTCGGTGCTGATTTTCGTGCTGCTTCGGGTGGTGCCGGGCAACATTGTCGACATCCTTTTCGACTCGGCAGGCTTTGTCGATCCCGCCCAGAAGAGCGCGCTTGAGAAGGAGCTGGGCCTCGACCAGCCGATCGTCACGCAATACGTCAGCTGGATCAGCGGCCTCCTGCGCGGCGACCTCGGCTACGCCTACGTATCCGAGAAGCCGGCCATCGACGAGATTCTTCCGCGTATTCCGGTCACTGCCAAGCTGGCCGCGCTGGCGCTGTTCTTCTCGGTACTGTTCGGCGTGCCCCTCGGCGTCATCAGCGCGGTGCGCCAGGATACCAGGCTCGACTACGCGCTGAGAATGGTCAGCCTGAGCGGCCTGTCGCTTCCCTCCTTCTGGCTCGGGCTCCTGATCCTGATGGCGTGCGTCCAGCTCTTCGGCTGGATCCCGATCTACACCAGCGATACGAAGAGCGTGTGGGAGGAGCTGGCCCTTCTCAGCATTCCGGCGGCGGCCGTCGGCTTCCGCGCCTCCGCCCTCATTATGCGCCTGACGCGCTCCTCTATGCTGGAGGTGCTGCGCCAGGACTACATCCGTACCGCGCGCGCCAAGGGCGCGTCCGACACCGCGGTCAACTACGACCACGCGTTGAGAAATGCGCTGCTGCCCGTGGTGACGATCATCGGCATCGAGGCGGCATTCCTGATCGGCGGGCTGATCGTGACCGAGACGGTATTCAACATTCCAGGGGTGGCACGCTTCCTGGTCGAAGCCATTACCTGGCGCGACTACCCCATCGTGCAGAACCTGGTGATGCTGATCGCCGTCGTCGTGGTGGTCGTGAACTTTATCGTCGATATGACCTACGCGGTGCTCGACCCGCGCATCAGGTACGAGGAGTAAGCGTCCCAAAAGAGCCGATCGGGAGCGTCGCCGTGGCAGTCATCGATCATCGGGCGGAACTGGAGCGCGCCGGCGCCAACGTGGACGGCTTCTGGGGCACGCTCGGGTTCTACGCACGGCGCTATCCGGTCGGCACGTTCGGCGCGGTGCTGGTGCTGATCTTCGTGCTGATGGCTCTCCTCGCGCCCTGGATCACCAGCTTCGATCCCACCACCACCGACGCACGCTCCTCCCTGGCACGGCCCGGAGACGCGCACTGGCTCGGCGCCGACTTCATGGGCCGTGACATGTACAGCCGCATCGTCTACGGCGCCCGCATCTCGCTCGCCGTCGGTGCGGGCTCGACGCTGCTCGGCTGCCTGCTCGGGGTGGTCATCGGCCTGGCCTCGGGCTACTTCGGCGGCTGGCTGGACCTCCTGGCCCAGCGCCTGATCGACATCATGCAGGCCCTCCCGCTTCTGGTGCTGGCGCTGATCATGGCCGCCTCTCTCGGCCCCTCCCTGCAGAACACGATCATCGCCATCTCCATCCCGCTGGTGCCGCAGGTCGCGCGCGTCATCCGCTCCAATACCCTGGCCTTGCGGGAAATGCCGTTCGTCGAGGCAGCGAAGGCGGTGGGCATGAGCGAATGGGCGATCGCCGTGCGCCACGTCCTGCCCAACACCGTCGCGCCGCTGATCGTCGTGGCGACGGCCCAGTTCGGCTCCGCCATCCTCACCGAGGCGGCGCTTTCGTTCCTGGGCCTTGGCATACCCGAGCCGCATCCGTCGTGGGGCCGTATGCTGTCGGAATCGGCGGCCGAGTATGTTCGCACGGCGCCCTGGCTGGTGATCTTCCCAGGTGTCGCCATCAGTCTGGCCGTGTTCGGCATCAACCTTCTGGGTGACGCGATCCGCGACATCCTCGATCCGCGGCAACGCCTCTAGATGGACAAGCTGGCCGTCTCCCCCGGGTCCGTCGCACGTGAGCAGGCACCAGCCGGTCCCGTGCTGGAGGTAAAGGACCTGCAAACCTGGTTCTACACCCGCGCCGGGCTGGTAAAGGCGGTGGACGGCGTCTCGTTCTCGCTCGGGCGCGGCGAGATGCTGGCCATCGTCGGCGAGTCCGGTTGCGGCAAGAGCGTCACCGCGCTCTCTCTCATGCGCCTGGTCGCCGATCCGCCCGGCCGTATCGTCGGCGGCTCGGTGCGCCTCGGCGGCGCCGATCTCCTCAGCCTCAACGAGCGGGCTATGCGCCTCGTTCGCGGCAAGGAGATCTCCATGATATTCCAGGAGCCGATGACCTCGCTGAACCCGGTGATGACCATCGGCCGGCAGATTGCCGAGGCAATCATGCTGCACGAGGCCGCCTCGCGCCGGGCGGCGCTGGTGCGCACCGTCGAGATGCTGCAGCTGGTTGGCATTCCCGAGCCTCAGCAGCGTGTCAAGGAATACCCGCACCAGCTCTCCGGCGGCATGCGGCAGCGCGCCATGATCGCCATGGCGCTCGCCTGCAATCCGAAGGTGCTGATCGCGGACGAGCCGACCTCGGCCCTCGACGTGACCATCCAGGCGCAGATCCTCGACCTCATCGCCAAGCTGCGGACCGAGCTGGGCACCGCCGTCATCCTCATCACCCACGATCTCGGCGTGGTGGCCGAGACTGCCGAGCGCGTCAATGTCATGTACGCCGGGCGCAAGGTAGAGGAGGCCCCCGTCGACGAGCTGTTCGCGCACCCGATGCACCCCTACACACGCGGGCTGATGAACTCCATTCCGCGCTTGGCCCTGATGCGGCGCGAGCAGGCGCGGGCCGAGCGGCTGCAGGAAATCCCGGGCATTGTCCCGGCGCTGAGCAACCTGCCGCCCGGATGCACCTTTGCGCCGCGCTGCGCCTTTGCCAGCGACATCTGCCGCCGCGACTACCCGGCCTATGAGGCAAAACGGCCCGGCCACTGGGCCGCCTGCTGGCATTCCGATCGGGTGGAGAGCGCCGATGGCTGAGGCGGCACACCTCCTCCAGGTCGAGGGCCTGAAGAAGTATTTCCCTGTGCGCAGCGGGCTGCTCCGGCGCACGGTCGGCCACGTCCATGCCGTCGACGACGTGAGCTTCACCATCGGGCGTGGTGAGACGCTCGGGCTCGTCGGCGAGTCGGGCTGCGGCAAGACCACCGTTGGCCGCACCATTCTGCGTCTGATCGAGCCCACGGCCGGCACGCTGCGCCTCGACGGCCGCGAAATCACCCGCCTGGGCAAGGCGGAGCTCAGGCCCTTCCGCCAGCAGATGCAGATCATCTTCCAGGACCCGTTCTCCTCGCTCGACCCGCGCATGCGCGCCGGCGCCATCGTCGCCGAGCCGCTGAAGGTGCACGGGGTTGGCTCAAAGCGGGCACGGTTGGAGCGTGTGGCCCAACTGTTCGAGCGCGTCGGGCTGCGGGCGGCGCAGATGAGCAATTACCCGCATCAGTTCTCCGGCGGGCAGCGCCAGCGCATCGGCGTTGCACGAGCACTCGCCCTCAACCCGAAGCTCATCATCGCCGACGAGCCGGTCTCCGCGCTCGACGTGTCGATCCAGGCGCAGGTGATCAACCTCTTGATGGACCTGCAGCGGGATCTGCAGCTCTCGTACCTCTTCATCTCGCACAACCTGGCGGTGGTGGAGCACATCTCCCACCGCATCGCCGTCATGTATCTGGGTCGCATCGTGGAGCACACCGACAAGGTGACGCTGTTTACCAAGCCACTCCATCCCTACACGGAGGCGCTGTTGGCCGCCGTGCCGGTCCCCGACCCCGCGATCAAGCGCGCGAAGCGGGTCGTCCAGGGTGACGTGCCGAGCCCCTTGACGCCACCGCCAGGGTGCCACTTCCACACACGCTGTCCGTATGCCGAGAGGCGCTGCAGCATCGAGACACCGGCCCTGCGTGAGGTCGAGCCAGGCCACCATGTCGCCTGCCACCTGCGGTGACTGGATCTGTCCTTGGAGAGGGCGGGTCAGTATGTCTCGGCAAGCCTGTGAAACGGCCGCATGCGCTGCTGAGGACTGTTGCTGCATGAGCGACTACATCGCCCCCGCACACCTCAAGGGCGAGCGCGGATGGACAGATGGCCTGATCAAAAGGTTCCCGGGGGAGCCCTTCATCGTCACCAGTCCGACGGGGCGGGCCAAGGTCCTCTACGAGAAGGTCTACTGCGCGCGCGGACGCATGGAGAACCCCGGCCTTCCCCGGGGCAGGCTCTGATCAAGGACATGAAGCTCTACACGCGCTCCGACAAGACCGCGTGCTCGCGCTGGCAGGCCAACGAGCGTGCTCGTGTCTGACAGCCGCCCCGCCGTGGTGGCCGATGCCGAGCTGGCCGGGCTGCGGCGCCGCCCGGCACAGGCGAGATCTGGGAGAACGGGAACGCCCTGGAGGTCTCGACCAGAAGCTTGGCCGCCAGGAAGGGCAGCGTGCCTGCAGGGTTTGTGCCGATGACGATTTTGTGTGGCTGGGCTGCCCGGCCAGCGCTATCAGACCGGCAAGGTTGGCGACGCGGAGCCTGGGCGAGGCGGCGATGACCATGGCTTCGTTGCCCAGGAGGCCGATGGGTATCAGGTCGGCATTCACGTCGAAGCCGAGGTTGGCCCGTAGGGCTTTCGCGCGGGGTAACCCGACCTGCACTGCCTACCCCGCCAGCTTCCGCAGCACGCGCCTTAAGGCCGCCGCCTCCCGTTCCGATATGCGCCGCCCGACCGCCTCGGCGATGGCCCGTGCGTAGACCGGCCACATGCGCTTGCGCATCTCCCGCCCCGCGGGCGTGATGACGACGCGCTGGCCGCGGGCATCCTCCTCGCAGGGCAGGCGCTCGACGTGGCCGGCCTCGACCAGCCGGTCGACCAGGCGCGAGATGTTGGACTGCGCGATCAGCCGCTGCCGCTCGATCTCGAATGGCCGGAGACCGGCGGCACCCGCCTTGTCGAGCTCCCACAGCACGTCGTACCAGGCGCTGGGCGGCAGCCTGGCCTCGCGGAAGGCGCGCTCGATCCTGAGCAGCGCCGCCTGCTGCGCCCGGTTGAGTGTAATCCAGGCATCGACCACCGCGTCGCTCGGCTCCTCCGGCATGATCACATCCTCGCGATAGGCGACCACACTAGCGGTCCATGCGGATGCATGCAACTTGACATTCATATGCGATCGCATCCATATCGATGCAAGTGCATTTATCATGCAAGACCCGGAGATCCTGTCGTGAGCAGCTTGACCCTCGTCAGCCACCATCTGTGCCCCTACGTGCAGCGCGCGGCCGTCGCACTTGTCGAGAAGGGCGTCGCCTTCGAGCGCATCGATATCGATCTCGCCGCCAAGCCCGACTGGTTCAAGGCCATCTCGCCGCTGGGCAAGGTGCCCCTGCTCAGGGTGGTGCGGCCCGGCCGTGGTGAGGCGGTGCTGTTTGAGAGTGCCGTCATCTGCGAGTTCATCGAGGAGACACACCCCGGGCCCGCGCTGCATCCGAGCGACGCGATCGAGCGCGCCGAGCACCGCGCCTGGATCGAGCTTGCCTCCTCCGTCCTCGCCGACATCTACGCCATCGAGACGACGTCCGACGCGGCGCTGTTCGAGGCGAAGCGGCAGGCGGTGGCGCAGAAATTCGCGCGCGTGGAGCAGGTGCTCGGGGCTGGGCCATTCTTCGCCGGCGGCCGCTTCAGCCTGGTCGATGCGGCCTTCGGCCCGGTGTTCCGCTACTTCGACGTCTTCGACAGCATAGCCGATCTCGGCATCCTCGCCGGCAAGCCCAGGACCGCCGCGTGGCGGGCCGCGCTGGCAGACCGCCCCTCGGTGCGCACCGCCGTCGCCGCCGACTACCCCGAGCGACTGCGGCACTTCCTCGATGCTCAGGATTCCCACCTGCGAGAAATGATGCGCTCGAAAGATGGTCTTCCGGCCTAAGCAGAATTTCCCAACCGGAGTGCCGGGCGTCCGCTCCCGACGCATTACTGTCGGACGCGGCCCATTGCGCGGTGAATCATGACCGGAAGCCGAGGCTTCTTGTCACTCCTCGACGAGCTGCTTGAGGCGTTCAACGGCATCGTCCCATTGCTGCGACGCCCGCTCGAGGTACTGCCTTGCCTCGAGCAAGGTGTCGGATCGAACGACGAACCGACTTTCTCGTCCGATACGTTCGCTCGATACGACTTGCGCTTGTTCCAGAATAGCCAAGTGCTTGCTCACACCCTGCCGACTGAGGCCAGTGCCGTGGGTGAGCTGCACGATCGACTGGGGGCGGCCATCGCATAGGCGCGACAGGAGCGAGAGGCGGGTCCTGTCGCCCAACGCCGCAAAGACTGGTGCAACTGCGGCCGAGAGGTTACGTGGACGTCGCGACATGGACGGCAATGTTGTTGGCTTGAATGTTCCAGCCCTCGGTGTTGCCACGCAACATTTCAAGCCGGCGATGATCTGGCAACGCCTCAAATCCGCTCTCGGTGATGGTCAATCGGGTCCCTTCGGCGGTGGGCTCCAGCCGGAATTCGACAAGCGTGGTTGGTTGCATCGAGATATCGATACCGGACCTGTCATCGAAGTCATGCCACCGGAATGAGAGCAGGCGCTCATGCTCCATGCGCTCCACAACGGCGAGCCAAGGATAGTGCTCAGAACCCGGATAGGTTATCCTCCCCCTGGAGACAGCCCCCGGCGTGAATGGTCCATCGAGCTTGACGCGGAACCATTGTCCGAACTCGTCGTGATCGGACAGTGCCCGCCAGACGCGGGACAGCGGCGCCCTTAGCTCAACTGTCTTGACGATGCGATCCGTCATATTAGCAACCTCCTGGTTGCTCATCACGTTAGCATGTTCGCCCACAAGCGCAACCTATTAGTTGCTCTTCTATCACGGCAGCTATTGGCACACCCGCTCCGGTCTGCGTCCGTCAGGTTCCGGGGATGCACGCATCCGGGCCCTGAGCCTCTCCCTCCCCGGCGGGGGCGTGCCGCGTCAGGGCCGGGCGGCAAACATCGCCTCCATCTCGCGCCGGACCTTGACGGCGTCGGCGGTGGGGTCGATGGCCACGTCGGTCCACCTGAGGGGCTGGCCTTCGGCGATGTCGGCCAGGAGCTTCACGTCGCTGGCGAGGCCGAGCGGAAGATAGCCCTCGGCGAGCGACACCTCCGCGGGCACCTGCCTGCCCCACACGGTGAAGCCGCCCTCGCCGTCCAGGACCTCGCCGTGCTCAAGCGGGCGCTTGGCGGTGGCGACCACATCGGAGTTGAAGCAGACGGGCGTTCCCGTCGGCTCGCCGCGCAGGGCCACGGAGGCGACCGAGATGCCGAGCTCCAGGCCGATCATGTGCGTGGGGCGGTAGAGCGCAGCGTAGCGGCCGCTCGTGTCCTGCAGGCAGTTGTACTCGACGAAGCACTGCGCCGCGTACGGGCTGTCGCTCTCCACCACCACGTAGGTGCCCATGGCGAGATGGTGCGGCACGTCGCGCCCGTCGCGATAGAGCGAGGAGACCACCTCGGTCACGCCCTTCCTCTCCAGCGTGCCGCCCTCGGCCCTGGGCTTCAACACCTGAGCCAGCTCGAAGCGCGAGGCCGGCGGAAAGCCCAGGCCGCCCGACTGCGGCACCAGGCCCGTGGCGTTGCATACGGCCGTCATCTCGATGCCCGACTTGGTGCCGTCGAGGAACGAGTTGAACATCTTCGGATTGATGTGGCTGCGGTCCTGGATCGGCAGGTACTGCAGCAGAATGTCCCACACCGTATCGGGGGTCGACTGGTGATACGTGGGGTGATAGCGCGTGCCCTTGCCGGCGGCGACCACGCTGAACCCGCAAGTGCGCGCCCAGTCCACGTGCTCACAGATGAGCGCCGGCTGGTCGCCCCAGGCCAGCGAGTAGACGACACCTGCCTCCCGCGCGCGCCGCGCCAGCAGCGGGCCCGCCAGCGCATCGGCCTCCACGTTGACCATGACGATGTGCTTGCCGTGGGCGATCGCCGCGCTGGCGAGCCTGATGCCGGTGGCGGGATCGCCGGTCGCCTCGATCACCACGTCGATGTCGGGAGTTTCGATCAGCCCCAGCGCATCGTCGGTGACGAACGTCGTCCCCGTCCTCAGTGCCTCCGCCAGCGACCGCGCCGCGATCTGCTCCTGCGGCCAGGCCACGCCCTTGAGCCGCTCCCTGGCCCGCGCCGGCATCAGGTCGGCAAGGCCGGCCAGGTGCATGCCCGGCGTCAGGCGCACCTGCGACAGGAACATGGTGCCGAACTTGCCGGCGCCCACCTGCGCGATGCGGATCGGCCGCCCGGTCGCCGCGCGGGCCTTGAGCATGGATGACAGGTTCATGGGCGCTCCTCGTAGTAACGTAAGGCAGTAGGGCAGTAAGGCAGCAAGCGAAGCATCAGCCGCGCAACGGCGCCATTGCCCTATTGCCTTACTGCCCTATTGCCTATTGCTTATGGCCCTCTGTCTCAACCACCGCCGCCGGCTGGCTGCGCCCGCTGCGCACGCCTGCGGCCGCACGCAGCCTGGCCTGCGTCTCGGGGTTTACGATGCCGGCCGAGATGATGATCTTGGCGGCGTCCTCGACGCCCATGCGCAGCTGCGTCACGTTCTCGCGCGGGACGAAGCACACGAACCCGGAGGGCGGCAGCATGCCTGTGGGCATGAAAACGCTGACGAGGTCCTGCCCCGGAGCCACCTTGCCGATCTCCTGCTTGATCTCCTGGGCCACCTCGCCGGTGAGGAACACGATGGACCAGATGCCCTTCGAGGGAAATTCGATCATGCCCACCTTCTGGAAGGCCTGCTTCGGCGAGGTGGTGGCGGCCACCGACTCGAAGATCTGCTTCAGGCCCTGATAGACGTTGCGCACGATCGGCGCGCGGCCAAGCATCAGGTCGCCCGCGCGTTCCAGCAGATTGGCCGCCAGCGCGCCGATGATGGTGAGCAGCAGCACGGCAAACACCAAGCCGACGCCGGGCACGGGAAAGGGCAGGTAGCTGTCGGGGTTGTAGGCGCTGGGCACGTAAGGCTTCACCCAGCCGTCGACCAGCGTGATGAACCTCCACGCCAGGTAGAGCGTGATGCAGACCGGCCCCACCACCACCAGGCCGGCGAGCAGGTACTTGCGCAGCCGCGAGCCCAGGCGCTGCTCGTCCCTGACGGGCGCGGGCCGCACCGCGGCGCTCTTGCCCTCGCCGGCGTCGGCGCTCTCTCCCGGTCGCTGGTCGTGCATGGCGCGCTGGATCCCAGGCTGGCGGGAAGCCCGGGATGCGCAGGGGCGCGCCCCGCTCCCCAACGAAACGATCCCCATTGTCGCATGCACGGTGCGGCCCGCAAGCCGCGACGCGCTGGGGAGTGCAAAGGCGCAGCCGCGTGCGTCTCGACGCAACGGCGCCACTGCGCCCGCTACCTGTTCACCGGCAGACAGTCAATACCGCTGCCCCGGAGCTTGCTGCACACCGACTGGGTCTCCTGCGCGCTTGCGAACGGGCCAAACCGCACACAATAGAACGCCCCCATGTTGCCGAACACGGCCCGGTCGACGCTCTGGCCGCGGGAGCCCAGCAGGGAAGCATGCTCGCGCTTGGCCTTGGCGGCAAGGGCCAGCGCCTCCGCTTCCGTCCGCTTCGCGGCCAGCTGCACGAGGTGGCGGCCCTGCGCCTTCTTGGCGGAAGGCGCGGGACGCGGCGTGGCTTTGGCGGTCTTGGGAGGCCTGGCTTTCGGGGGCGGGGCGCTCGGCGGCGTCTCCACCACCTCAGTCTTGCTCGCCCATGCTGCCCCGACGGCCTTCGGAGCAGAGGCCTTGGGCGCAGGCGACGGAGGCGGCTCCACTCGCTCGGCCGTCACCGCCGAGACCTTCGGCGCCGGGGGCGGGCTGGGCGGCTCCGGCGGCGATCCGCCCCCGAAGAGGCCGGTCAGCCAGTTGCTGCCGCTGTCCGTCGACTTGGTCTTGGTCTTGGGTGCCCGGCCCTCGCCGGGGTCGGCGAGCCCAACATCGGCGTAGGCCTGCGCCTTCTCCTTCACCGCCTCCTCGCGCTCGTCGCCGCCTAACCCGCCCCTCAGCCAGAGGGCGCTGGTGAGGTCCGAGATCGCCTGCGCCGGCCGTCCCTGCCGCCGGTGCGCCGCACCCCGCACGTAGAGGGCCTTGGCCAGGACGGCCGGCGGCAGGTTGCCGCCAGCCACCGTCGCCGAGACCGCCTGCACGGCCTGCTCGGCGTTGCCGGCCTGCAGCTGCTTCAGCGCCGACTCGATGACGCGCTGCGCCTCGGCCGGATCCTGTTTCTTCCTGGCTTTCGTCCCGGCCTTCGTCTCGGCTTGCGCCTCGTCTTTGTCGGCTGACTGGGCGAAGGCGTCGGGCGCGCACGCGCCGCCGAGCATTGCCGCGGCAAAGACCGTCAACACCGCCCTGCGCCAGTCGCGCGCCATATCTCACCCCCCAATGCGGCCGCGTGTTCCGGTAATGCTCAAGTAGGGGGCAGAACTAAGACAATTCCGTGGTGAGGCGCCTCGGCTCCCCACTCGTTGTGGCGCCGTCGGCTCCCTACTCGTTGGCGTGGGTGAACGAGCGGAACCGGGCCCCTTTTTCGAGTAAAGGCGGAGGGGACTGGTCCAGTCGGCCGTCTGCGCGCTCAGACAGCCTGACTGAGTGCACGCATATCCTGCAGCACGGTTTTGCACCGGGTGCGGATGGCACCGTCGGTGACCTTGCCCTTGCGCGGACCTCCTCCCCCCGCCACAGCCCGGTAACAGCCGCAAATTTGCTGAATGCTACTTCAGCCTTTTAACTACATATGCGCCTATAATTGGCGATTTGTCAAACAAAACTTTAGCGAAAGCATTCATAGGCCACTACTTGGCGGCTTGCCGGAAGAACAGGTTCACGTCAGTGAGCGAGCTGTCCTCGAAGGGGCGTTGTTTGCCGTCAGTGGCGGCCAGCACGTCGGCGCGCACCTTGCGGAAGAAGATGCCGAGCTCCAGCTGCGGCTCGGCCAGGTACTTCACCAGCGCCCTGGCATAGGGGCTGTTCTCCCCCGCCACCCCGTCCAGCGCCGCCTCGCCCTTGCCGGCCGAGCAGGCGATCATCAGGTTGGTGGGCAGGCGCTCGAAGCGGGCGAGCCCGCGCGCACCGATGCTGCGCTTGAGGCCGCCCGAGGGGGTCATCCGCCGCGCGAAGGGGTTGTCGCGACACGCATCGAGAATGACGAGCTGCATCCTTCTCGCCACCGACACGCGGGTGAGCACGCGCTCCAGCGGCAGCGCCTCGTCCTCCACATCGGAGTCGCGCTTGAGCTGGGCATCCACCGGCACTAGGTAGTTGCGCCCGTCCACCTCGATCCCATGGCCGGCGTAGTAGACGACGGCCCAGTCCGCGGCTTTCGCCAGGTCCTCGAAGGCGGAGAGGGTGGTGCGCATGTCCTGGATGCCGAGGTCGTAGCGCTCCACCACCTCGGTGAAGCCCGCTCCGCGCAGGGCCGCCGCTACGTCGCGGGCGTCCTTCTTTGGTTGGGCAGCGCCGCGACGGTCTTGTAGGCGTCGGAGTGAAGCGATGCCCTCCCCAC
>JBAPMW010000233.1:0-2230 GCA_049278815.1 Hyphomicrobiaceae bacterium | reverse complement strand
GGCCCCGACGGTCCCGGTGGACTGGTTGAGGATGACGCCGGGGCACGCCGCGCCGATGGCCTGCATGATGGTGACGGCCACCGCCGGCTCCCACGACGGCAGGTGCCCCTTGCCGGGCCCCTGCTGGCGGAAGTGCACGTGCATGATGGCCGCGCCCGCGTCCCACGCTGCCTTGGCCTCGCGTGCCATCTCCTCCGGCGTGACGGGCACCGGGTGCTGCCTCGGGTCGGTGAGCACGCCGGTCAGCGCGCAGGTAATGATGGCCTTGTCGGTCATTGATATGCTTGCTCCGTTATTATCCTAAAACCGGCAGTTGGAGAGTCTCATCCGCGCACGGCGGGATGGATTTTCAACTCTGAGGTGCATCAGGCGGGCGCGGCTGCGAGGCGCGCCGGCGGCTTGAGCACGCGCCCTTTCAGGAAGTGACGCAAGGCATGGCTGAGGATGCGATGCCAGCGCTCTGTGGGCGTCAACTGCTCCGCAGCGTTGGCCAACCCGCCGAGGAAGGCCGCGATGCCGGCCAGAGCCCGCGTCGCCCACTGCGCCTTGGCATGGGTCGAGGCTATCCTGAGGGTGGTCTGTCGGGAGTGGCGGATGCGCTCGGCGATGGCGGTCAGCAGCAGCGGCCGGCTGGTGACCGCCTCCAGGTGCTGCTCGGGCTCGGCCAGCCGGGTGAACAGGTTCCACCAGTTGTAGACCAGCGCCACGAGGCGGGCGGCGAGCCGGCAGCGGGCGAGGTCGTGGGTGGTGAAGCCGCCCCACCCCCACTGGTTCTTCAGCTCGTCGAAGACATTCTCGCAATCGGCGCGGTCGCGATAGAGCTGGCCGAGACCGAGGATGGGCTCGCCGAGCGAGGTGACGAGAGCGGCATGCTCCCAGACCTCGCCGGCATCGGCGAGGCTCGCAAACGACAGGCGCAGCTGGTCGGGGTTGGAGGGGCGGTCTGTCGCGGGCTCGCCCTTGAGGCGCCGGCGCAGCAGCACGATGCGCCGCGCCTTCGCCCAGCCCGAGAGCTTGAGCGTGGTGTCGATACCCTGCCAGCCCTGACCTGCATCCTGCCAGCTGTCGCCCCGCCCAGCGATCCGCTCGATGGCGCGCTTGACGTTCTTGGTAAGCCGCAGCCGCATGAGATAGGGCAGGCTCTCCCGCTCGCACGCGCTCATCAGCGCCTCGGAGGCGAAGCCCTTGTCGGCGCGCAGCAAGCGCGGCCAGCGGTCGCGGCCGATCCGGTCGAGCAGCGCCCACAGGCCCGGCCCCGCATGATTGGCGGCATGCTGATTGCCGGCCATCACGTCCACATCCAGCACCAGGCGCAGGCCGGACAGGAAGAAGGTGTGGTAGGTGTGGCTCGGACGGCCGGGCTTCTTGGGGTTGTAGCCGAGCACGGCGCCTTCCTGGTGGCCGTAGAGCGGCTTGATGGTGGTGTCGGCGTCGAGCACCCAACCTTCGCCCAGCAGCGGCTCGGTGCAGTGGTCGAGGTGGCGCCGGAGCCAGGCTGTGCCCGCCTCCTCCCCGATCGCCGCCAGCGCCCTGCGCACGGCGTCCTCGCTCAGGATCCTCTCGATGCCGAGCAGCTCCGGCAGCACGCCGTCGGCCCTGAGCGCGGTGACATGCGCATAGCGCTTGTGACCCGCCAGCACGGACAGCACCAGCGTGCCGAGCACGTCGCGGTTGGAGGGGGCGTTGGGGCTCGTGCGATGCAGCGGGCAGTCGGCCGCCAGCGCGTCGAACACGCCCGATACCTTCAGGAACTCGATGAAGAACGACGCCTGCCCCAGCGGTGTCAGCGGCGCCTGCGGGTCCCATTCGACCTTGATCCGGCCTGCCCAGCTGTCGACGGTCACGGCCCCCGGCGACGCCTCCTGCGCAACCGGTGGTTGCTCACCCGTAGGGTGAGCCGGAACTTGGCGCTTGTCTTCCCCCATCCCCCTGACAAAGCGCACCTTCCAGCATCACGCAACCGCTCCAACTGCTGGTTTTAGGATGAGACGGCTGGGCGTGCGTGCGTGTCGGCGACTTGGTGGCTGGCCTCTTGGATGCAGGCCGGGCACGGCTGCCGCCCGTGAGGCGCAGGCGATACCACTTTTCAAAGGCTGCCTCCGGCGTGCGGCCGTACGACCGGATTACTGGCGGGATGCGGCCGCAGGCCCAATCCGACATGAAGAGCGAGTGATAGAAGCTCGCCTGCCCCTGGATGCCGGAGTGCAGCTTCGGGCGCTTGGTGCTCACC
>JBAPMW010000232.1:0-2475 GCA_049278815.1 Hyphomicrobiaceae bacterium | reverse complement strand
ATCCAGCATTGTCAGATCGATGACCCGCGACGCCTCGCCGTCGGCGATGGCAAGGCGCCGGCCATCGAGCGACAGCACGGCATCCGGCCCGGCATTGGCCAGCATCAGGATCTGCGCACGCAGGTCGCTGCCGGCCAGCCGCGCCGCGTTGCCGGACACATAGGTCTGGCGCGAGGCCGAGGTCTTCCCCGCATCGAACGTGAGATCCGTATCGCCCACCACCATATCGAAGCGCTCCGGCGCCAGCCCCAGCGCGTCGGCGGCGATCTGCAACAGCACCGTGGAGGAGCCCTGGCCGATATCGACGGCGCCGTTGAAGAAGGTGAGCCGGCCGTCTCGCCCAAGCGCGATGCGCATGGTCGATGGGTTGGCGACCGAGGTATTGCCGCAGCCGTACCACATGCAGCCGATGCCCACGCCCCGCCGTCGGCGCCCGCCACCGGAGGCAGCGCGAGACCCATTGAAGGCGGCGACCCGGTAGAGCGCGGCGTGCCAGTCCGCCTTCAGGGCGTCGAGGCACTCGGGCAACCCCGCCGAATGGTCCAGCCTCTGGCCGCTGGGCGTCGTATCGCCGTGGCGAATAGCGTTGATGCGCCGGATGTGCCAGCGGTCGAGGCCCAGCCGCTCGGCGAGATCGTCCAGCAGCGTCTCGTGGGCGATGGCTGCCTGCGGAACGCCGAAACCGCGGAAGGCGCCGGCCGGGGTCTCATTGGTATAGACGGCGCGGGCGTGGTTGCGCACGTTCGCGATCCTGTAGGGGCCGGAGCCGTGCACCGGCACGCGGCCCGCCACAGTCGGCCCCCACGAGGCATAGGCCCCTGTGTTGAAGTCGCCCTCCAGCTCGTAGGAGACGAGACGGCCTTGGCGGTCGGCCGAGGCGCGCGCCCACAGCCTGGCGGGGTGCCGCTTGGTGGTGGAGGCCATCGATTCTGTGCGGGTATAGACGATGCGCACCGGCCTGCACGTCACCCGTGCCGCCACCGCGAGCAGCGGCTGCACCGATACGTCGAGCTTGCCGCCGAAGCCGCCCCCGCACGCGGTCGGCCTGATGCGCACTTTGGAGCGATCGACGCCGAGCACGCGCGCGGTCTCGTCGCGGTCCATGTACGGCGCCTGGGTGCAGCAGGTCACCTCCATGCGGTCGCCGTAGGGCACGGCGTAGCCGGCCTCGGGCTCGATGTAGGCATGCTCGACGAAGGCGGTCTCGAACCGGCCTTCCGCAACTGCGGCAGCCGTCGGCCGGGCGGCGTCGACGTCGCCGCATTGCAGGCGCCCGGTTGCCAGCACGTTATCGGATTTGCCGGTGTGAACGGCCGGCGCGCCCGGAGCACGGGCAGCCTCGACGCCGATCAACGGCGTCTCCACCGCCCAGGCTATCGGCAGATCGGTGTCGCTCAGCGTCTCGACCGCCTCCCTGGTGCCGACCAGCGCCAGCACGGCCTCCCCGCGGAACCGCACATGGCCTTCCGCCAGCACTGGCTGGTCGCGCGTATGCGCAAAGATGCCGAAGCTGTTATGGCCGGGAATGTCGCGAGAGGTCAGGATAGCCGCCAGGCCCGGCGTGGCTGCGATCACGGCATCGAGATCGCCCAGCGCGAAGGTCGCCCGCGCATGCGGCGAGCGGACAACGCGCATATGGAGTGCGCCTTCGGGCGCCTCGTCGGCGCCGAATTTGTCTGTGCCGGCGACCTTGGGCCAGCCATCGACGCGGGCCATGCGGGCGCCGACGTAGGGGTCTACGATGGGGTCAGACCCTGCGGGTCTGACCCCAGGATACAACGGAGGTCGGAGCATGGGGTCAGACCCGCAGGGTCTGACCCCGCCGGCACCGCCGCCGACCTCCATCACCGCCTCGACGATCTTGACATAACCCGTGCAACGGCACAGCACGCCGCCGAGCGCGTCCTCCACCTCGGCGCGCGACGGCGCGGGGCTGCGCGACAGGCAATCGGCCGCCGCCATCAGCATGCCGGGCGTGCAGATGCCGCACTGGGCAGCGCCGTGGGCGAGGAATGCGCGGCGCAGCCGGTCCGTCAGCCCATCCGGGCCAGGCCCCTCGACCGTGTGGATCGCCGTGCCGTCCGCCTGGCCCGTGGCGATGAGGCAGGCGCAGGCCTGCCGGCCGTCGATGAGCACCGTGCAGGCGCCGCAATCGCCGGCGTCGCAGCCGATCTTGGTGCCGGTGAGCGCAAGGCGATCGCGCAGCGTCGTGGCGAGGCTGGCGAACGGGTCGGCGGAGACGGCGACCGCCTCGCCATTCACAAAGAAGCGTATCGTTGTTGCGTCCGGCTGTTGGACCTTGTCGAGCATCAGGCGGCACTCCGCAAAGAGTCACGAGCCAACCCGGCGAGCAGGTCGCGCACCACATCAACGGCGGCCGCGGTGCGGAAGGCGCCGCTGGCGCGCACGTCGTCGATGGGCGACAGCGGAACGAAGTGGCCCGCCGCCACCAGATCGGGCGCGGCGGCCAACGGC
>JBAPMW010000231.1:0-1747 GCA_049278815.1 Hyphomicrobiaceae bacterium | reverse complement strand
GCCGCGCCCGGTGCTGCGGCCGAGCGCAACGGCGCGGCTGGCGATCTGCGGCCAGGCGCCGGGGGTGCGGGTGCACGCCTCGGGCACCCCTTTCACCGACCCGTCGGGGGACCGGCTGCGGGCCTGGCTGGCGGTCGCACCCGAGGAGTTCTACGACCGGCGCAGGATCGCCATCGTGCCCATGGGCTTCTGCTTTCCCGGCCATGACGCGGCCGGCGGCGACCTGCCGCCGCGCCGCGAGTGTGCGGCCCGCTGGCACACGCGCCTGTTCGCGGCCATGCCACAGCTTGAGCTTGTGCTGCTGGTCGGGACCTACGCCCAGCGCTGGCACCTGGGCCAGCCGAGCGGGATGGGCATGACGGAAACCGTAGAGGCGTGGCAGGCGCGCCTCACCTCGCCGGACAGGCCAAGGCGCATCGCCCTGCCGCACCCGTCGTGGCGCAACAACGCTTGGCTCAAGGCCAATCCGTGGTTCGCCCGCGAACTGCTGCCGGCGGTGCGGGCGGAGGTGCGGTGGCTGCTCGGCTAGGGCTGCCGCCCGCCGCGCAAGCACGCCGCCCTCAGTTGGTGCAGGCGCTGCGATGCGTCTCGCGTTGTGGCAACCCCGCTCGGTCTGCTAGCTTGCCCTCGCATCTTCAGGAGAGGGCCTGCCGCCGGTGGAATACTTCTTTCAGCAGCTCATCAACGGGCTCACGCTCGGCTCCATCTACGGTCTGATCGCCATCGGCTACACCATGGTGTTCGGCATCATCGGTATGGTCAACTTCGCCCACGGCGACGTGTTCATGCTCTCCACCTTCATCGCCCTCATCTTCCTGATGGTGCTGACGCAGGTGGTGGGGCTCTCCTCGCTCGCCATCGCGCTCTTCCTGGTGCTCATCGCGGCCATGCTGCTGACCTCGCTGTGGGCCTGGGCGATCGAGCGGTTCGCCTACCGGCCGTTGCGCGGCTCGTTCCGGCTCGCGCCGCTGATCTCGGCCATCGGCATGTCGATCTTCCTGTCCAACCTGGTGCAGGTGACGCAGGGGCCGCGTTACAAGCCGGCCCCGCAGATGCTGGGGAATGTCATCACCCTGCACGAGGGCGTCGATTACACCGTGACGGTCTCCTACAAGCAGCTGCTGATCGGGGCGGTGACGGTGGTGCTGCTGGCCGCCTTCTGGTACATCGTGCAGAACACCGCCGTCGGCCGGGCGCAGCGCGCCTGCGAGCAGGACCGCAAGATGGCGGCGCTGCTGGGCGTCAACGTTGACGCCACCATCTCGCTCACCTTCGTCATGGGCGCCGCATTGGCCGCCGTCGCGGGCCTCATGTTCATGATCTATTACGGGGTGGTGCACTTCAACGACGGCTTCACGCCGGGCGTGAAGGCGTTCACGGCCGCGGTTCTGGGCGGCATCGGCTCGCTGCCGGGGGCCGTGCTCGGCGGGCTGCTGATCGGCCTTATCGAGACCATGTGGTCGGCCTACTTCTCGATCGACTACAAGGACGTGGCGACGTTCTCGATCCTGGCCATCGTGCTGATCTTCCTGCCGTCGGGGCTGCTCGGGAAGCCCGAAGTGGAGAAGGTGTAAGGCCGATGGCCGTTCTCGCCGCCGAGCGCCCCGCCTTCGCAGGCCGCCTGGTGGCGGCGCTCAAGGATGCCGCCGGCGCCGCGCTGCTGGCGCTCGGCCTCTCGGTGCCGATCCTGGCGCTGCGCATCGACCAGGACATCAACAACCAGCCGATCCTGCGCTCGCGCTGGGAC
>JBAPMW010000230.1:0-30690 GCA_049278815.1 Hyphomicrobiaceae bacterium | reverse complement strand
GGCGACGCCGTGCGTGTAGCGCGCCAGGTAGCGCAGCACGCCTCCGGCCCCGCGAACGGCGCCTTGCAGTAGACGATCCATTTGCTGTGCCTGACCGGGCCGAGGAAGCGCTTGAAGGCGCGCCTGTCGGCAAGGCCTGCGAGATGACCGAGAAGCAGCAGGCGACCTCAAGGCGGGATCCCCGATCCGTCACCTCAACTCGTCAGCGAGCCCGCTGGTGCTGGCACCTCTGTCTTCCTTCCCGCGCACGCGGGCCGTCGCGAAGCGACTTCGTGCTCTGTATAGGCGGGTCAGGCGCTGCGGTAGCATGCCCTGGCGACCGTCGGAGCCATCCGAAAGTGTCTGTCAGGTGCCTGCCCGCGACGTGCCATATCCTGACTCGTGCGGAGCGGCAATCTGCCCACCGTGGAGCAGAACGCACAGGAACCCCTTGTGCACCTTGCGGCGACAGGGCTTGTTGCACTGGAACACACCCACTCAGACCGCTGGCGGCGTACTTTGCCGCTGATTGTACCGCCACAGCGCAAATGCGATGGCTACGGCGATGATGCCAGCGGCGATCACCATCTCCGGCGTCGCCCGCAGGCGCTCGAACCACTGGGTGTAGAAATGGATGCCGCCGAAAGTGGCTGCCATGTTCACCGCGCCGCGCCGACTGTGCATCGCGCCCCAGGCACCAACGCCGGCCAGAGCAAGCGCCCACACAATCGAGAACACATCCCGCGAAATGAAGAACGCCTCGGCCTTCCAGGTCCTCAGCGCGTCCCAGGCTTCCCTGCTATAGGGCGGCGACATGACGTCCGGGGCCATCCAAGCCTCAAGAGGATAGTCGCCCCAAAGCGAGCCGACCCAGAAGCCGAAGTTCACCCACAGCAGCGCCATCAGCGCGAAAAGGCGTGCGAGACGCGCGTAGGGCTCCTTGAGCATCCGCATCGACAGATAGCTCGCCAGTGCGCCCAACAGCCCAAACACGACGATGGTGACGGTCGACTCGCGCACGAGCAGACCGTAGCTCGCATGCCAGTAGCCGGTGCTGCTGCCAAGCGCGCCGGCCAGCGCGAAGGCGGAGAGCACGACCAGCAGCCCGTTCTGGGCCAAAGCCCCGACCGCCAGCAGCCACGCCGAGGCGACCAGGAATAGCACCATATGCCCGTACCACTTCGGCGTCGCGGGGCAGGTGAACAGGAAGCTCGATGCGCGCGGCGCCAGGCCCGAGCACTTGAGGATGAGCCCGGCGGCCAGAAGGACGGCGCCGATCACGATCAATGAAGAGCCGAGGAAACCAAGCTGCGTATGGCGGAACTTGCGGATCAGCGCTCCCGCGAACGTGAGGCCCAGACCGATGACGGCCACCTGGACGCTGGTGGGACGCATTGCCAGCAGGCCGGCGACGACGGCGAATGCGCCGATGGTAGCTATCACGTTGATTGCCAGCGTACCCGTATCAGCGGCCGCCGCGCGACGCATCTGGACCGCCTGCTGGGGCGTTATCGTACCGTCTGCCTCGAGCTTGGCGACATCGACCAGGAGTTTCATGGGGCTATCCGAAAACGTGACCGACGAGGAGGAAGTTTATACGGATTTGGGGTGGCAACGTGGCGCCAGCAGCGATTACACCGTGGTCGAAGACGTCAGCCCTACTGACAGCAGCCGTGGTGCTACACCTTTCCGCCGCCACGTTTACTGTGTGCGGCCGGCTCAATATTGCTAGCGCATCCATACGCTTGACTCGTGGAGTGTCATGGTCGACATCGCTGGTGTCGTGAAGGCGTTTCCCGGTGTCAGGCCAGTAGCCGGGCTGGACGGCTGCTGGACTTGGTCGGCCGGAAGGTTCTACTTCGCCCTCGCACTG
Organism: Hyphomicrobiaceae bacterium; assembly: GCA_049278815.1. Taxonomy (GTDB): domain Bacteria; phylum Pseudomonadota; class Alphaproteobacteria; order Rhizobiales; family Hyphomicrobiaceae; genus AWTP1-13. The sequence goes on along the minus strand of JBAPMW010000230.1, from coordinate 28,838 downwards.
ACCGCCGAAGGCGGCCATGCGATGCAGCTCAACTGCCGCGATGTCTTGGACCTCGACTTGGTGGTCACCGTCCTGGCCTTCGCCCGCGCCCGCAGCGAGGCAGTCCTGGCCGCCGCGCCATTCGCCGTCCTGGAGGGGTTCACCTCGCCGTCGGCGACCCCGTTCGACAGCGTCGCCGCGGTCATCCCGGCTGTCCACCGCTACCAGGAGTTCGACCGCCCCGACCTCAACGAGGTCACTTACGCGGTCTTCCCGGCCTACCGCTGCGAGTTTTCGGGTCTGGAGACACAGGAGGAGGCGACCTACAGGTTCGACTACATGCTCGACGCGGCGAACCTCCAGCGGCCACCGTCGCCCTGGGTCCGGATGCGGTTTGACAACCCGAGAACCGACACGGGCAGTATCGGCCCGGACTTGGGCATCGCCTCAGCGGACCAGCTCATGCAGGAGCTGCGGAATCTCGAATACGCCGACAACGCATTCATCGAGTTCGAGAACTTCCGGAATGAACGGCGCCGAGTGTCCTCGTCCGGCGAACTGCAGGTCTCGTACGAGGACGAGGTCCGCACCTTCGACATGCCGGACTTGCTTGCCTGGACCCACCGGTTCATCCACGAAGGAACCGACAGTACGGCTTGAATCGACGCGATACCCCAACGAGCGGACGTAGTCGATGACGCCTACCTGTCGCGGAGCCCGGCTCGGTCGGGGTTTAGAGACGAGCCAGTGCCCCGAACGCCCATGTCAACGCGTGCCGCCCTTCCTCCAGGTCACCGGCCGGCGCCTCTCCGGACAAGCCCGACCTACCGCAACGTCGCCCGTCCTCCACCCCCCCTACAGCAAATCCCGCAGCGCCGCCTTCAGCGGCTCGTCGGCCGGGGGCATGGCGTAGTCGGCGAGCTTTTGCGCGCGCACCCAGGCGAGCTGCTGGCCCTGCTGGGGGGCGATCGCGCCTTCCCAGTTGCGGCAGACGAACAGCGGCATGAGGAGGTGGAACTCAGGATAGGTGTGGCTGGCGAAGGTGAGCGGCGCCAGGCACCTGGCCGCCACGTCGATGTCGAGCTCCTCCTTGAGCTCGCGGATGAGCGCGGCCTCCGGCGTCTCCCCCGGCTCGATCTTGCCGCCGGGGAGCTCCCACAGCCCCGCCAGCGGCTTGCCCGGCGGCCGCCTGGCCAGCAGCACCCGCCCGTCGGCATCGACCAGCGCGCAGGCGGCGACGAGGAGGAGGGGTGGGGCCGTAGCTTGGGCCATGGGTGCGCGTCTCCGATACGGACCGCCGCTCATGTGCGGCATTCCGGGCCCGGGTGCAAGCGAGGTGCAAGCGAGGTGCAAGCGCGAGCACGCTTGACGGACACGCTCCCCCGGCTCTCCGCCTTGGGCTGACGCTCCGCGGGAGGCGATTCGCAATCCATTGCGCCGACAGCACCTCTACCAGGAAATCGTCACCCTTCGATACCAACGAGACGATCCTTGAGATCGAAGCTCGCGGCCAGCGCGGCGTCGGCTATTGCAAGAGCATGCCTGGCGCGGTAAGGCCTTGCCAGTGGCTGCAAGAGCGCAACAACCCCCAGCCCCAGCATGCGGGTGTGGCGGAACTGGTAGACGCGCAGGTCTCAAAAACCTGTTCCCTCACCGGAGTGCCGGTTCGATTCCGGCCACCCGCACCATGGAGTCCTTTTTGCCGGCCGCGCGTGACGTGGACGGCTTCGAGCCCGCGGCGTTTGACACGCTGCAACACCGTTTTGCCGTGAGAAGGCCCAGCGCAGAGACCATGGATCTTGCGGTCCGAGCTTCCCAAGCATAAATCCTCACGGTAAGCGACACACAGCTTTGGCGACCGTCAGGCAAGCAAGCAGGTTACTACCACATGGGAAAGGGTCGAGACCGGGGTCCGCGACGCCGCGGCTTTGACGATGACTTTTACACACCGCCTCCGGCGCGCGAGGAGCGGCCGCAGCGGTCCTTCCAACGAGCGCCACGGGAGGCTGCCGCCCCAAGCGGCCCGGCCGTCGATGCCGTTGTCAAGTGGTTCGCTCCCGACAAGGGCTTCGGGTTCGTTGAGCTGGCCGACGGTTCCGGCGACGCCTTTCTTCACGTGGCCGTGCTGCAAGCGGCCGGACGCGAATCCGTCGAGCCGGAAACCAAGCTGAGCGTGCAGGTCGGGCAGGGGCAGAAGGGCCGCCAGGTCACGGCGGTTCTTTCGGTCGATGCGAGTACCGGTGGGACGCCTCGTCCGCCCGCGCGACCCTCGCCACGCCCGTCGTCCGACCGCCGCGAGCGCCCCGATCCGGCGACCGCCGTCGACGTCGAAGGTACGGTGAAGTGGTTCAATCCCGGCAAGGGGTTCGGCTTCGTGGTCTGCGAGGATGGAGGAAAGGATGTGTTCGTCCACGTCTCCATCGTCGAACGGGCCGGGCTGAGCGGTTTGAACGAGGGGCAGCGGCTTGCGATGAAGGTGGTGAAGACCCAAAAGGGCCGCGAGGCTACAGCCGTCACTTTGCTCGACTAGCCGCGAGCGAGCCATGCCCCCAGCATTCCTGCCTATCTCCGCGCTGCCAGAGACCCGCAGGGACATCGACGGAGCAGAACGCAGCCTCAAGGCCGACATCGCGCGGATGAAAAAGCTCCTTGCAGATCGAGACGCAACGCTCCCCCCGTCGATTGCCGAGGTCCCTCTTCGGGAAGCAAAGGAAGCCCTTGATCGGCTCGCCGTTCATTCACAGCAGCTCACGCGCTGGCAGCAGGACGCGATCACCGACGCCGAGCGCGTCGAGGTCGTGCGCCTGCGCGCCATCATCCCGGAGATCCGCCCGCTTATTCAGCGGTCCATCGCGCTTGCGACCGAGCTCGACAGACGCGCCAGGACCGGCGCGGTGTCCCCACGTAAAAAGTGGCGGCACTGAGCGTTGAGCAAGGCCTGAAAGCGCACCGACGGCACCGTTCAGGTTGCGCGGCCCTGCACAGGTCCCTATCGTGGGGCGTTGAAAATCACGGCGCCCGTATTGGCCACATCGTAGCCGCCGAGCGATTTCGCGTGCTCGCGGAAGAGATCGGTACGCGTGAACGCGAACAGCTGCTGCAGCGGCGGCTCGAAGTATTCCATGCGGCGGACCACAAGGTCGTAGCGCTCCCAGATCAGCGGCAGGAAATCGAGCCCCTGCTCGCGGGCGACGGCCGCGATCGCCAGGCCGGCGTCGGCCCTGCCCTGGCGGATGGCGTCGGCCACGTCCGTATGGCTGCTGAGGGGCCGCTCCATGGTCGTGAGGGCGTCCGGCGAGAGGTCGGCCTCGCCGAGCAGCTTCGAGAGGAGCAGCGCCGTACCTGACCCCGGCTGGCGAGCAGCAACACGGGTGCCCCGCTTGCGCAGGTCGGCGACCGAGCCGATCCCTGCCGGGTTGCCCGGGGCCAGCACCAGGCCCTGCTGGCGCCTAGCCCATTCGATCACCACGAAATCGAGGCCCGGCAGGCTGGTCGTCAGCGTGGCCGCATCGTATTCGCCGGTGACCGGATCGATCAGGTGCAGGCCGCAGGCCACCGCCTGGCCGGCCAGCAGGCGGTGCATGCCCGCTGTGCTGCCGCCGACCAGGATGGCAAGCTCGCAGCCCGATTCCCGCACGCTCCAGTCGAGCAGCAGGTCGTGGCTGCCGGCAATGACCGGCGGCGGGCTCGCCAGATGCGTGGCAGCCTGCGGGTAGTCGGCCGACTGCGCCACCCACAACTCGATCAGCCGCTTGGGAAACAGGAGCTTGCCCGAGAGCTTGCAGCTCGGGATGCGCTGCGTACGCACCAGCTCGTAGACCGTGCGCTCGCGCACCCGCAGGTAGTCGGCGACCTCTGTGACCGTCATCAGGTCGGGAACAACATGCGTGCTCATCGGGGCCATCGGCGGGCTGGGAACGCGACCATTTAGCCTCCGGCTATGGCGCCAACAACCACGTCGCGCCCTGCGGCCTTGGTTGCATTACTGGCGGTCCCTTGCGTCATTCTAGCTTTCAGCGTAAATTATGCATTACTTTGCCACTCTAACGGCCGCACCGGAGCACATGAAGACGCGAGGGGCCACAAAAGGCCGGCGGAGGCCCAGTCGAGGCGTCGCGCCATCGGAAGCAACCAGCAGCGGCCCGGCGCGCATTCCGGGGGTCCGCATCGCCCATATCGGGGGGCCCAGCGCCGCCGTCGAGCCGATCCGGGCGTATTGGCAGGCGCGGCGGGCTGTCTTCATGCACCACGGCCTGGGCCCGGCCGAGCATGGAAGCCGGCTTGAGGAGGTCCTGGAGCGGTCGCACATTTGTGTTTCACGCTGGCACCGGCTGCGATCTCGGGCGGAGTCTCGAAAGGTACTGCGAGCGCGAAGGCAAGCCGCTGATCCTGCTGGAGGCGAACGGCGTCGCGGCACTCGCGGAAGCGCTGGCGACCAGTCTTCCGCTCACATGTGCTCCCGCCGCTTCGCCGCTCGCCCTTACGCGACGACACGGAGGCCGGTTGCGCCAGGAGAGCAGCGGAACGTCGGCGGCGCGGATCTCGATCGCCAGCTTGGAACCGCGCGCCATCTCAGGGGACGTCGACGACGCACGCAACGTACGAGGGATGCGACCGTCATCGGCGATCCGCCTGGGTCGCCTATATGCGCACGCTCTCCGTGGTGAAGACGCTCGACACGGCGTTGGGGAGAAAGCCGCTGTTGAGCACAAGAGCCGCCCCCACCCCCAACACGATCGCAGCCAGACAGGCGAGCGAGAAAGCACGCATGCGATGGTCCTCCTCTGCGCTATTCTGCCGGGGCGGTTGCACCGCCCGAGGTGCGCCCCTTCTGGGTCTCCTGATCGAACCACAAGCTATGGTGCTGGCGCGCCCAATTGACGTCCACCTCGCCCTTGCCCATGGCCTCGAAGGCGCCCTGCATGCCGATGGTGCCGATGTAGATGTGCGCCAGCATGATGGCGATGAACACGAGGCCGACGATGCCGTGCACCATCTGCGCCGTCTGCATGCCGGCGATATCGGTGCCATAGAAGGGGAACATCAACACATAGCCGGTGACGGCGACCGCCGCGCCACCCAGCACCACGATCCAGTAGATCGCCTTCTGTCCGGCATTGAAGCGCTTGGCGGGCGGATGCTTGCCACCAACCAGGCCGCCGCCCTCTGCGAGCCACTTGAAGTCGGCCCCGGTGGGGAGGTTCCAGGCGATCCACATCAGGAACGTCAGCACTACGCCGAGCGTGAACGGGAAGCTCAGGTAGTTGTGGGCGTACTTGGCCCACTGCGACCACTCGGCGAACGCCACGGGGCCGATCAAGGGGGTGAGGAGGTCCTTGCCGAAGGTGATGTTGAGGCCGGACACCGCCAGCACCACGAACGATCCCGCTGTCATCCAGTGGACGAAGCGTTCGAAGGCATTGAAGCGCACCACAGTGCGCCCCGAGCGCCCGGCCTCGATCCTGACCATGCCGCGGATCAGGTAGAAGAGGACCAGGAGGGCGAGCATGCCGAGAATGGCGATGGCGCCGATCCAGCGCAGGGTGACCTGGTGGAAGTGCCGCCAGCTACGCCCTTCCGGCTGCTCCAGAACGCTCGAGCGCCGGTCGGGCAGCGTGCCGCGGCCCTGGATTTTCTGCAGCTCCTTCAGGAGCTCCTTCTCCTTCACCGACTGCGCGGTCGGATTGACCGACTGCGCAAAGGCCGGCCCTGCGGCCGGGACCGTAAATGCTGCCGCGAGGCTGAGCATCAACGCGGCGATGAAGAGCCGGAACGACGCGCTCGTTGGCATTTCTCTGCCTCCCTGATCCTGCTGGCTCTGCCGTTGACAAAGACGATTGGAGCGGCGGGTTGGCTCCCGCCGGCCGGCCCCGCGTGGTTAGGATTCGATGCGCTGGCGGTAGGCGGTCTGCCAGCCCCAGGCGCCCGAGCTGTAGCCACGCCGCAGCACGCGCTCCTGGAAGATCTTGGCGATGATCTCGCCGTCGCCTGCCAGCAGCGACTTGGTGGCGCACATCTCGGCGCAGAGCGGAAGCTTGCCCTCGGCGAGCCGGTTCGAGCCGTAGCCGGTGTACTGGCCGTTGGCGCGGCTGCCGTACTCGGCGGCCGTCAGGTCCGTCTCCGGGCCGCCGGCGCAGTAGGTGCACTTGTCCATCTTGCCGCGCGAGCCGAAGTTGCCGACACGCGGATACTGCGGCGCGCCGAACGGGCAGGCGTAGAAGCAATAGCCGCAGCCGATGCACAAGTCTTTGGAATGCAGCACCACCGCGTCGGCCGTCGTATAGAAGCAGTTGACGGGGCACACCGCAGCGCAGGGCGCGTCGGTGCAATGCATGCAGGCCATCGACACCGAGCGCTCGCCCGGCTTGCCGTCGTTGATGGTGACGACGCGCCGGCGATTGATGCCCCAGGGGACATCGTGCTCGTTCTTGCAGGCGGTAACGCAGGCGTTGCACTCGATGCAGCGGTCGGCGTCGCAGAGAAACTTCATTCGAGCCATGGTCGTTCCTCCTTAGTCCGCCCTGATCTGGCAGAGTGTGACTTTGGGCTCCTGCATGCCGGTGGCCGGGTCGTACCCGTAGGTCGTGATCGTGTTGGCGCTCTCGCCGAGCACGATCGGGTCGGCGCCCTGCGGATAGTTGCCGCGCAGATCGTCACCCCCGAACCAGCCGCCGAAGTGGAAGGGCATCCAGGCCACGCCCTTGCCGACGCGCTCGGTGACGAGCGCCTTGACCTTGGCCTTGGACGAGTTCTCCGCGCCCGTGACCCACACCCAGCTGCCGTCCCGGATGCCGCGCACGGTGGCGTCCGCAGGATTGATCTCGATGAACATCTCCTGTTGCAGCTCGGCGAGCCACCTGTTGGACCGGGTCTCCTCTCCGCCGCCCTCGTACTCGACCAGACGGCCGGACGAGAGGATGATCGGGAAATCCTTGGCTACTCCCCTGTCCACGGCGGCCTTCTGCACCGAGAAGCCGACGTTCGGCAGCCGGAACTGCCTGGCGTCCGGCAGCGTCGGATACTTGCTCACCAGGTCGACGCGCGGGGTATAGATCGGCTCGCGGTGCACCGGGATCGGATCCGGCAGGTTCCAGGCGTTCATGCGGGCCTTGCCATTGCCGTACGGGATGCAGTTGTGCTTCAGGGCCACGCGCTGGATGCCGCCCGAGAGGTCGGTCGACCACGACACGCCATCGGGGTTGGCGCCTCCGACGCGCTCGATGGTCGCCCGCTCCACTTCGGTCAGCTCCGTATCCCACCCCAGCTTCTTCAGCACGCCGTAGGTGAACTGCGGATAGCCGTCCTTGATGTCCGAGTCCTTCGAGTACGAGCCCTCGGCCAGCAGGTTGACCTTGCGGGTGGTCCCGTCGGGCAGCTTCTCTTCACGCTCCACACCGAAGCGGGCGCGGAAGGTGCCGCCGCCGTCCATCATGGACAGGTTGGTGTTGTAGAGCAGCGGCGTGCCGGGATGCCTGACCTCGGGCGAGCCCCAGCACGGCCAGGGCAGGCCGTAGTAGTCGCCCTTGTTGGGACCGGTTGTGGCACGCTGCGTGAGCATGTCGAAGTCCGCCTGACGCGCCATGTGCGACTTCAGGCGCTCCGGCGACTGGCCGCAGTACCCGGTCGACCAGCTGCCACGGTTGATCTCGCGCAGAATGTCCTCGGCCACCGGCAGGTTGTTCTCGACCTTGATGTTCTTGAACATCTGGTCGGCGAAGCCGCACTTCTTGGCGATCAGGTACATGACCTCCAGATCGTCCTTCGACTCGAAGATCGGCTTGACGATCTGCTCGCCCCACTGCAGCGCGCGGTTGGAGGCCACGCGCGAGCCCTTGCACTCGAACTGGGACGCGACCGGCAGCAGATACGCGTTCTCCTTGCGGCCGGCCTGGACCGCGAGCGAGGCCCAGGTGGTGGGATGCGGGTCGGCGACGACCAGCAGCTCCAGCTGCGCCAGCCCCTTCAGCGACTCGGGGATGCGCGTGATGCTGTTGCTGGCATGGCCCTGCACGAACATGGCGCGCAGATTGTCCTTCTGGGCAACTTGGTCCTTGGGCAGCAGCACCCCGTCGAACCACCGCGTCAGCGGGATACCGGGGGTATGCACGATCTTCTTGTCGTCGAAGCGCCCGACGAGATAGTCGAAGTCCACCTCCCAGACGCGCGCCCAGTGCCTCCAGGCGCCTTCCGCCAAGCCGTAGTAGAAAGGCAGCGTCACGATATCGAGGCCCACATCGGTGGCGCCCTGCACGTTGTCGTGGCCGCGGAAGATGTTGGCGCCGGTGCCTGGGGCGCCGACGTTGCCGGTCAGCAGCAGCAGGATGCAGCTGGCGCGCACGTTGGCCGTGCCGACGGTGTGCTGGGTCTGCCCCATGCACCAGATCAGGGTCGCCGGCTTCTGCTTCGCGAACATCTCGGCGACGCGCTTGAGCTGCTCGCCGGGAACGCCGGTGACGCGCTCAACCTCGTCCGGAGTCCACTTCTCGATCTCCCTGCGCACGTCCTCGAAGCCGTAGACGCGCTGGCGAATGAACTCCTTGTCCTCCCAGCCGTTCTGCACGATGTGCCACATGATCCCGTACAGCACCGGGATGTCGGTGCCCGGGCGCAACCGCACATATTCGGTGGCGTGCGCGGCGGTGCGCGTCAGCCGCGGATCGATGACGACAACGTTCGCCTTGTTGAGCTCTGCGCCCTCCAGCAGGTGCTGCAGCGACACCGGATGCGCCTCGGCCGGGTTGCCGCCCATGATGACCTGGGTCTTGGCGTTGCGGATGTCGGTGTAGCTGTTCGTCATCGCGCCGTAGCCCCAGGTATTGGCCACGCCGGTGACGGTGGTGGAATGGCAGATGCGCGCCTGGTGATCGGTGTTGTTGGTCCCCCAGAACGCACCGAGCTTGCGGAACAGGTAGGAGCCCTCGTTGGTCATCTTGGCCGAGCCGAGCCAATAGACCGAGTCGGCACCCGACTTCTGACGAATGGCGGCCAGCTTGTCGCCGATCTCGTTGATCGCCTGCTCCCAGGAGACGCGCGCCCACTGCCCGTTGGTGAGCTTCATCGGGTACTTGAGCCGGCGCTCGCCGGACACCAGCTCGCGCACCGAGGCGCCCTTGGCGCAGTGCGAGCCGCGGTTGATCGGGCTGTCCCAGCTCGGCTCCTGGCCGATCCACACGTCGTTGGAGACCTCGGCGGTGACGGTGCAGCCGACCGAGCAGTGGGTGCAGACGCTCTTGCGCAGGGTCACCGCGGCGCCGGGCGCGGGCGGCGGTCCCGCCTCAGCCTTGCGCACACCGCCGAGCGGCAGCGCTCCGAGCCCCGCCAGCGCTCCGGCCGCAAGGCCCGAGCGGCGCAGGAAGGTGCGGCGATCGAGGCTGCCGCTCGAATGGATTGCCAGCGCGGCGCCCAGTGTGCCACGGCGCGCTTGGCGTTCGCTTTTCCTGATAAGCACGGCTGGCCTCCCTTAGCGGCTGTTTGGATACCTGTTGACGCGGTAGAAAGCCTTCACGTGCTCCGTCTCCTGGTAGCGCGGCTTTCTCTTCTCGTCGTTGGTCTCGCTGTCGGCTATGGCGGCTTCCGTCAGGGGGCCGGCGGCAACGGCCGCGACGCCCGCACCGGCGCCCAGCGCGCGAAGGAAATCGCGGCGCCCCACTCTCGCCTTACCTTCTGCGTTCATGGTTGCTTCCTCCTCGATACGGTCCCCGCGCTCACGACGGCAGCGCGAAAGCCTCGGTTTCTATCTCCACAAAGGTCCGCCCCAGCGCGCCGACGCAGGCATAAAGGTCGGCGGCCCCCGCAAGCCCCATGTCGGCGAAGAAGCGGCCGATCCACGGCGCCATGTGCGCCCCGAAGAATTCCCGGTCGGCGCCGGGCGGCGCTTCGATCTCGCCGCTGGCCAGCAGCGCCATCACCTCGCACAGGGTCGCGGCGTGGTCCTCGGGCTCCGACCGCCCCTTGTCCCGCTCGATGCCCAGACGGCGCAGGTCCTGCCGCAGATGCGCCAGCGGGCGCGCATGCAGGAAGCCGGTGAGGTAGTACGACGCGTAGGGAAGAAGATCCCCGCGGCCCACACCGACAAACAGCTCGAAGTATTCCCGCCCGACGCGCTCCACATCGAGCCGCGCGGCCGCTGTGCCGAGCGCCGCATGCGCCAGACCGAGCGGGCTTGCGTCTACCGGCATGCGCGCCAGCTGCCCGAGCAGCTTCGCGTCCGGGCTGGAGGTGAGCAGCGTCGCCAGAAGCGCGTATTCCCGTGCGCGCGCGGCATCGACTTCATCGGTGGTGTGCATCTCGGTCCCGAAGAGATCCGGGCGCAACACCCTGCGCGCCACCCCGGTCACTGCCTCTACGGACAACACGCGCTCCGCCGGGATGCGATCCCAGTTGGAGACGGAAGGCTGGGAAACGCCGATCCTGCGCGCAAGCGCGGTGATGCCACCGGCAGCGCGTATCGCCTCGTCGAGTCCCTGATCGCGCATTGGCCTGCTACGGGTCGCGTGTCGCTCGTTCTTTTCTTTAGAACAAGAATAGTCAGCTACCGTAAGGGCACTCCGGTGCGACCGTCAATAGCTGAAGGCTATGGCCGGTCATCGAGCTTCGCAATGGCTCAATGCCGCGCAGCTTATCCGGCAGTGCAGCATCGGCGTGCCGGTTCTCTGGATGGGCGGTCGTGCCGCCGCATCGCTGGATGCCAGGGGCCCGCCCCCTATCGCGGCAACGCCCGGCCGTGCCCCTTGCGGAAGGGTAAAGCGCTCGTCCCCTGGCTCGCCGCCGGCTGCTGCGATGCAGCAACCTCCATGGCCGGTTGACCGACGGGCTCCGGAGATACCTCGCGCTGCTCCGGCGCGGGCGGTGCGGGAGCCTCGCTCGCCGAAACGTTCGAAGCTATTTTTCGGGCCTCCTCCTCCGGGCGCTCCGCGGGGTCCGCCGCCTCCGGCAGCTCGCCCATGGCCTGGGCCACGAGCTTGCGTAGATCGCTGCCGGCCTCGAGCGGCCCGAATCCGGCCATGGCCGTGGGATCGTTGAAGTCCCATTGGCTCTCGACCGGACCGATGAAATCGCGAATGCCCGGATCGGCGGACCACGCGCGCCGCAGCGCCGCCTTGGTCAGCTCCGCCGGCACGCCTTTCTGCAAGAAGGCGCGGATGTCGCTGTCGGCCACAATCGAATCGATAGCCGGCAAGGTGGCCGGATCGAAAGGCGGCTCGGGTTGGGCATGCACATCGGTGGGCGCCTTGGCGAGCGGCTCGGTCGCCGCGACGCGCGGCTCCACATCCCGCGCCTCAGCCGTCTTGCCCTCGGCCGCCTCGCGCTTGAGCCGCAACCAGCGCGCAATGAACGTGTCGTCGCCGCTCATCGCTTTCCTTCCTCCGGTTTGCGTGCGCCGGCCGGCCGGCCCACACCGACGCTGTCGCGCTGCCGCTTGACGAACGGCCGCTCGACGTGATGCTCGGCGACGAACGCCTCCACCGCGGCCCTGATATCCGCGGGCATCGGCACAGTCTCGACCAGATCGTTGCCGGCCTCGGTGAATGCCTCGCCTTCGGCAGGGTCGGCGGTGACCGCCTGCACCTCATAGGCCGGCTGTCCATCGGTGGGGCGCAGCACCACCCACAGTTGTGGCGCTCCGGTGGCGAGGTTGTCGATGTAGTTCGCTGTCTCGGTCCGATAGAGCGCGATGGTGGCGGTGCCGGCGAAGAACGTCGCCGAGTCCCCGTCGCCCCCCAGCTGCGTCCAGGACTCGGCTGCGGGCACGCCGGGCAGCACGGCCACGGGCTGCCAGACGAAATCTAGCCAGGGGCTGGTGGCCTTGCGGCGCTCCACCACCACCCCGACGGGAATGCTGACCAGGGCTACCGCGCTCAATTGACCGCCTCCAGACTCCGCGCCGGCAGCCCGACGATAAGGTTCTGCGGCTTCAGACGCAGCACCTTGTCGGCCGCCATCGCCGCGATGAGAAACACCGGCTCGCCCCTCACCCTCTCATCGGCATCGCTGGGATCGGCAAAGGCGAGCCGGTAGAGCCCCACCACGCGGCGCCGGGCCGCCTCGTCCATCTCCTCGCCGTTCCACAGGGCGTCGCCGATGCGCGTCGCCTCGGCATCGAGCCCAACATACCAGACGAGCGGCGCATCCTTCAGCTCGGTCAGAGATTCGATCTTAACCTCGATGCCGAGGAGATGTGCAATCCAGCGCCGCATCACCTCGCCCAGCGCCGTCAGGCCGCGGCGGCCGGCGGTCAGGTCGAGGGCCATGTCGAACTGGTCGCTGCGCTGCCAATAGAGGCCGGCGTTGTCCTCGTTCAGCACATCGATCTCGGCCGCTGCCGGCAATCCGAGCATCGAGACCAGCGGCGAGACCGGCCCACGGCCGAGCCCGGACAGGACATCGTCGTCGGCGGCCACCAGCGACCCCTGGTGCTCGGTCAGCCTCTGCGGCCTGAACAGCATCTCGGCTGCCCGCAGCACGAAGGCGTCATCGCAGTCGTCGAGGATATTGCGCAGGATGACGTGCGTCATCTGGCTGAGAAAGAGGTGCGGCAGCTTGAGGCCGCGCCGGACAATATCGAGGTAGGCGGCCTCCAGCGTGGCATGGCGGGTCAACTGATCGCGGAAGGCGAGCATCACCTCCCAGTTCTCGCGCGCATCGGCATCGGCGATCGCCGCAACCTGGGCGCGGCCGACAGGCCGGCGCGGGTCGGCGAGCAGCATCTCGTGCAGCGCGCGCTCGGCCGCGCACGCCTCCGGTGGCGGCGCGATCTCGGGGCGTGCCAGGTAGGCCTTGAGGAGCTCGTCGGTGACGACGAGCCTGCCGTTCTCATCGCGGTCGAGGAGGTGGTGGCCGCAGGCCAGCCAGAAGTCGCGGCGGGCGCTCACGGGCGCTTCCCCTTGGCGAGAGCCAACAGGTCGATCTCCTCCACGGGTGCCGCCTCCTCCTCCTCTGACTTGTCCTCCACGAACGCCAGCACCCGATGCGGCCTGGCTGCGACGCCGGGCGCCAGCGTGCGGAACGCCTCGCGAATGTCGCCGCCCTCGTGTCGGCGCGCCAGCGCGATGACCATCCCCTCGGCGTGGTCGCTGAGCGAGGCGGCATAGGCGAGCTCCTCCTCGGCCGCCGCCTTGGCCGCTGCGAGATCCGGCGCGCCGAAGCGCTCGACGAGGCGCCGGGCCAGCAGATCGACGGCCGCCGAGCGGTCCTTCTCGCTCGCCTCGACCACCTGGACCAGCGTGGACCGGCCGAGCGACTCGATGCCGAGAAAGCCTGAGCGGAACGCAGCGCGCGCCTTGCCTGTCAGGCTCGCCACATCCACTGCTGCAAACGCAAACGTGCCCGGCACCGCCCACTCTCCGGGCTCCGCTGCCTGCTCGTAGACGAAGGTGTCGGACGGGTCGAGCCGAATGGTGCGGAGGAGCTTCATGCGTGCGGCCCTCCGGTGGAGGGATCGAGCCAGGAGGGATTGGCGAGGGCGTCGGCCAGCGCGTGGCGATCCGGCTCCCCTTTGCCGCGCCAGCGCACCAGCAGGTCGCCCTCGGGGCCGAGGGCCGGAATGGCACCTTTCTCAAGCCGCAGGCGATCGAGAAATGTCCTGGTGACCGCCTGCGGCCCGCCCGCGCGCCAAGCGTCAAGGGCCAGCATCAGGTGTCGCGCGAAGCTCTCCGCCAGCCGCCCGGAGCCCACATCGTCGAAGCCCTCCTCGGTGAGCGCCGTCGCCAGCGGCCGCAGGCCCGCCTCCTCCTTGCCCAGCGAGACCAGACGAACGGTGGCGCCGAACACGAGCCAATCCGGCTCAGCCGCATCGTCGGTGCCGGCGGGCCAGGCCAGCCGGCCGCCGCCGATCAGGCCGCCGTCGACGTAGATCGCGTCGGGCCAGCGGATATCGATGGGCCGGTCCGGTGGGGCGTGCGCCACCAGCGCGTCGTAAAGCGCCACCATGCCCACGTAGAAGGCCCACCGTGCGCTCGCCAGCGGCTCCTCCGGCTCAAGCACGACCGCGAACTCCGACAGGTCGAACCGGCCCACGTGCACCAGCGTGCCGGCGCCAGCGTCGGCCGCGATCGCCTTCGCATGCGCGAAAGCATCGCCGACCTCGCGCAGCGTCACGAGGCTGAATGGCGGCGGCAGATCGAGCTCAGACGCAGGGCGGCGGCGTGGTGGGCTGGGCATGGGGACCTTGGGGGGCTTCCTGCCGTGGCGCATCTCGTTTAGGACGATTATAATTCCAACAGGCCTCGGTAACACAAGTCTCGTGCGGAAGGCGCGGCCTGACCAACTCGAGCGCTCCAGGAAAGTCCGGTGCCATGGCAGCTCCACCCCGCAAGATTCTCGTCTGCTCGTGCGAGGACACCATGCGCCTCGACACCGATGCCATCCGCACGGGCTGCCGCCACGCGCAGGTTGGCACCGCGCGCCATCTGTGCCGCAGCGAGCTCGACCGCTTCCGCTCTGCCATCGCGGGCGAGGCGCCCCTCACCGTAGCCTGCACCCAGGAGGCCCCCCTGTTCGACGAGGTGGCCGGGGAGGCGGGCCGCGAGGCGCCCATCGCCTATGTCAATATTCGAGAAACGGCGGGGTGGTCGCGCGACGGGACCAGCGCCGGACCGAAGATGGCCGCCCTGCTGGCGGCCGCGGCCGAGCCGATGCCGGCGGTGCCGACCGTCAGCCTCGAAAGCGAGGGCGTCGTCCTCGTCTACGGCCGGGATGACAGCGCCGTGGAGGCCGCACATCTGCTCAAGGACCACCTCGACGTGACGGTGCTTATCAAGCCGCCCGCCGAGATATCGCCGCCGCGCATCACCGAATTCCCTGTCGTGCGCGGCCTCGTGCGCCGTGCCGTCGGCAATCTCGGCGCCTTCGAGCTGACAGTCGATGCTTTTGCGCAGCCGGTGCCCTCCTCGCGCCGGACGCTCGTGTTCGGGGAGCCGCGCAACGATGCGCGCTCCAAGTGCGATGTCATCCTCGACCTGACCGGCGACCCGCCGCTGCTCCCGGCCGCCAACCTGCGGGATGGCTACCTGCGCGCCGACCCCGGGAATTCCGGGGATGTGCTGAGGGCCGTGCTGAAGGCACGCGATCTCGTTGGAACGTTCGAGAAGCCCCGCTACATAGCCTTCGATGCCGGGCTGTGCGCGCACTCGCGCTCGCGCATCGTCGGCTGCACGCGCTGCCTCGATCTGTGCCCGACCGGGGCCATCGCCCCGGCGGGCGACCATGTGGCGATCGATGCGCAGATCTGCGCCGGCTGCGGCCAATGCGCTGCTGCCTGCCCCACCGGCGCCGCCTCGTATGCCCTGCCGCCAGCGGACGCCTTGATGCGGAAGCTGCGCGCGCTGCTGCTGACCTATCGCGCAGCCGGCGGCGCGGACGCAGTCGTCCTGCTGCACGATGCAGACCACGGCGGCGCCCTGATAGACGCGCTGGCGCGCTTTTATGACGGTCTGCCGGCCAACGTGCTGCCTCTCACCGTCAACGAGGCCACGCAGGTGGGCCTTGAGGCGGTGGCGGCGACCTTCGCCTACGGGGCCTCGGCGGTGCGCTTCCTGCTGCGCGCGCGCCCGCATCACGACATGACCGGCCTGCGGCGTACGTTCGCTCTGGCCGCGCCGGTCCTGCGCGGCCTCGGCTTCGAGGGCGAGCGCCTGGCTACCATCGAGACGGATGACCCGGAAGCCCTCGGCGCCGCGCTCAGCGCCATAGAGCCCATGACGCCGTCACCAAGCCCTGCCACCTTCCAGCCATCCGGCGGCAAGCGCGACGTGCTGCGTGTCGCCTTGCGCGAGCTCCACCGCGCCGCGCCGTCACCAGTCGACGTAGTGGCGCTGCCCGAAGGGGCACCGTTCGGCACGCTGGAGATCGACGCCGCCGGCTGCACGCTGTGCCTCGCCTGCGTCTCGGCCTGCCCCACCGGCGCGCTCAGCGACAACGCCGAGCGCCCGATGCTGCGCTTCACCGAGGACGCCTGCGTGCAGTGCGGGCTGTGCAGCGCCACTTGCCCGGAGAAGGTCATCGCGCTGAGGCCACAGCTTGACTTCCGCGCCGCCACGGCCAGCCCGCGCCTCGTCAAGGAGGAGGAGCCGTTCTGCTGCATCCGCTGCGGCAAGGCATTCGGCGTCAGGAGCACCATCGAGCGGGTCACAGCCAAGCTCCAAGGCGCACACTGGATGTTCAAGGACGGGTCTGACCGGCTTGAGGTCGTCAAGATGTGCGACGACTGCCGCGTCGCGGTGATCTCGGAGCAGGATTTCGACCCCTATGGCGCGCCGCCGCGGGCGCCGGTGCGGACCACCGACGACTATCTCCGCGAGCGCTGGAAGAAAGAGGACGAAAGCTGACCGCGGTCAAGGCCGCGTCGCTTTCTCCAGGAACCGTACGAGCGCCGCGCGGTCCTCGGCACCTACCCGCTGCTCCGGCATCTTGGTTCCGGGCGTATAGGCTGCAGGCCCGATCTCGAACAGCTTCGACACCGTCTCCGGCGTCCACACGATGCCGAGCTTTCTGAGCGCCGGCGAGAAATCGTAGTCCGGCTGGGTCGCGATCCTGCGGCCGAATATTCCGGCCAGCGTCGGCCCCGCACGTGGAGGCTCGCTGGCTTTCAGCGTGTGGCACGCGACACAGGCCCGAAACACCTGCGCGCCCCGATCGTTGCCGTAGGCGGCCAGCGGATCGTCGGGCGTGCCGAGGCCGGTGTCGCCGATCCGCGCACCGGTCAGCGCGTCCCATCGTCGTACCAGTCGGTCGCTCCCGCCGGTGAGCAGCGTGCGGTTGTCGGGCAGGAACGCCGCCGACCACGCGGGCAGCCCCGGACCTAGCAGCGTTCGCTGCGGGCTTCGGCTTGCCAGATCGATGATCGTCACCGCGCCGCGTATACTGGAAGCTGCGGCGAGCCTGCCGTCGCGCGATACGGCGACCGCAATGACAGGCGTCGCGTCGGCCTCGATCTCGCCGCGCACCTCGCCTGTGGCAGACAGGACGTAAACCTTGCCCGAGGCGCCTGCCGTGACGATCTCGCCACTCGGGGCGACGGCGACCGCATTGAGCGGAGTCGGCAACGTGACCACTGTGGGGGAGGTGCCACCGGCCAGCGGCCAGATGCGCAGCGTCAGGTCGTATCCCGCCGTCACAACCGACCGACCGTCGGGCGTGAAGGCGATGCCGTTGACGTTCTGCGCATGTCCTTTAAGGACTTGCGAGGCTCCACCCGAGAGCGACCACAGCCGCGCGGTCCGGTCCCAGGATGCGGAGCCGAGGGTCTTCCCGTCCGGCGAGACCGCCAGACCCACGATGGGACCTGTGTGCCCCTTCAGCACGCGCTCCGGCGTGCTCGCGCCAGGTTGCCAGATGGCGATGCTGGCGTCCTCTCCTCCGGTTGCCATCCGTCCGTCGGTGAGGAACACAACGGCATTCACAGCGCTGTCGTGAAAGCGCAGCACCTTCTTGGCCGTGGACGAGGCGAGAGACCAGACGATCGCCGTGGCGTCGAAGCTGCCGGTAACGGCGCGGCTGCCGTCGGCAGAGACGGCGATGGCACGGACCGGACCGCCATGCCCGCGCAGTTGCGCGAGCGCCGGCACCGCCCCTCCGCAAAGAGCGAGCAGCAGGATCAGCAGTTCGACTCGCCGCGGCTTCATGCTGGCTGGCCAGAGAGGGTCGGAACCTGCGATTCCTTACCAAGGAACGGACTGGACGGGCAAATCACGGAACGGGTGACCTCAGCCCACTGCTTCGGCAGCAACCAGAAACTCTCCAGTACATCAGCATCTTTAGGCCACGACCTGTGTCAGGTCGCCGGCAGAGCTCATGTTGATTTTGCAGCGCGTTTCGGCTCCGGGCGGTCGATCGCATCAGCGATCGCAGGTCGTCCCTTGGGCTCGCGGGCGCATTCATGCCTGTCCCCTTACCTTTGCTGCGAGACCGGGTGCTCGATGCCTGCCGCGCTCGTCCGATCCGAGCGGTATTCCTGCCAGGCTTGGCGCAGGATGTGCGCCGAGGACCAGAGGAACAGGCCGGCCATGACGGCCGCGACCACCAGGTCGGGCCACGCCGAGGACGCGGCCCAGACGGCAACGGCCGCGCCCATGACCGCGACGTTGCCGATCGCGTCGTTGCGCGAGCACAGCCACACCGAGCGGACGTTGGCATCGCCATCCTTGTAGCGCATCAACAGCAGCACGCTGGCGACGTTGGCCGCCAAGGCGAGGAAGGCAACCAGCCCCATAACCTCGGCGCGAGGGACTCCGAGCACCAGGATGCTGTAGGCCGTCGAGCCGAGCACCCACATCCCCATCACGCTGAGGCTCACGCCTTTGAGGACGGCCGCAAGGGATCGGGTCCCGGTGGAGCGCCCAATGACGGCCAGGCTCAATCCGTAGGTAAGCGTATCGCCGAGGAAATCGAGCGCGTCGGCCTGCAATGCCTGCGAGCCGGCGAGGTGCCCGGCACTCATCTCGACGACGAACATCGCTGCGTTGATGGCGATGACGCTCCAGAGCGCGCGCTTGTAGCGCGGGTCGAGGCCGTCGAAGCGCACGCTTGCTCCACAGCAGGAGGTGCCACAGGGGGATGCCGACATGCCGGTAGTTTCCTTTCAATCGCCGGCACCCTACATTCTCTAGCGACTAGAGGATCAAGTCCCCAATGACAGCGATCACCATCGGCGAGCTGGCGCGCCGGACCGGCGTTAAGGTTCCAACGATCCGCTATTACGAGAGCATCGGCTTGCTGCCCCCCGCGCCGCGCTCGGAGAGCAATCGACGCCAGTACGACATGGCGGCCGTCGAGCGGCTCAGGTTCATCCGGCATGCGCGGGAGCTGGGTTTCGAGGTCGAGGCCATACGCGAGCTCCTCGACCTCGCGGGAGAGCCACAACGCTCCTGTGCCGGCGTGGATGCCCTGGCGCGGAGCCACCTTCAGGCCGTGACCAGTCGCATCGATCGCCTCATGGCCCTGAAGTCCGAGCTTGAGCAGATGACCAAGTCGTGCGCCAGGGGACGTATCGCCGACTGCAAGATCGTCGACGCGCTTTCCCGTGCTGATGCTTGCCCTCAACCGGGACAGCACGGCGGCAACTGAGCGCCGCTTTGGACCAGCCTCTCGTAGAACCGGCCCGGATGAAACAGGTGAACGCATCGAGCCACATCATTCGCATTCCTGAAACTAAGCGTTACGCGGTGGCTGTGCGCAGTTTCTTGCCGCGCATCCATTCGCGGCCGATCGCAACGACGGCAAGGACGGCGCCGACGCCGATCACCCACCACGCGCCGTCGAACATCCTCGGCTGGACCAGCAGCGACAGGCCGATGGCCGCGTAAGCGGCACGGAACGGCCACGGCACCGGCGCGAGCCAATGGCCCACCACCGCGATCGTGGCGATGAAGATGCCGAGCAGCGACAGTGCAAGATGCAGGACGATCGACAGCGGCGCGTCGTTCATCACCAGCGCCGGCGTATAGACGAACATGAACGGCAGGAAATAGGCGCACCAGCCGATCCGCATTGCGGTCCATCCGGTCTGCCATTGGTCGGAGCGCGCGATCGTCGCCGCGGCGAAGGCGGCGAGCGCGACCGGCGGCGTCACCATGCCGAGGATACCGTTGAACAGCACGAAGAGATGCGCCTGCATCGGCGGAATGCCGGCCTGCACCAGGGCCGGAGCGGCGAGTGTCGCAAGGATGATGTAGACGCCGGTGGTCGGCAGCGGCAGGCCGAGCAGGAACGCGGCGAAGGCGGTGATGACCAGCAACAGCGCGATGTTGCCGCCGCTGATGGTCAGCAGCTGCTGCGTCAGCGAGAACGCCACGCCGGTGATGCTCATCGCGCCGATCAGGATGCCGGCGATCGCCGTGATGGCGATGATATCGACCACCGCGCCGCCCGCCGCCACGACCGCATCGAGCACGCCGCGGAGCGACAGGCGCTTGCCCCTGTATGGCACCGTCATCGCCAGCAGGCCGAGCAGTGCGGTCGCGACCAGCGCCGCGTATTCGGGCTCCCAGTTGAGCTTGATCAGGCCGACCACCAGCACGGCGAACGGGATCGTGAAATGCCAGCCCTCGCGCAGCACCTTGCCGACCCGCGGCAGGCTCTCGCGCGGCGCGCCCATCACGCCAAGCTTCACCGACTCCAGATCGACCTGAATGAACAGCGCCGCATAATAAAGAAACGCTGGAATGATCGCGGCCAGCAGCACCTCGGCGTAGGGCACTTGCAGATACTCGGCCATCAGGAAGGCGGCCGCGCCCATCACCGGCGGCGCGATCTGGCCGCCGGTCGAGCCGACCGCCTCGACGCCGGCGGCAACGTTGCCGGGGTAGCCGGCGCGCTTCATCAGCGGGATCGTGATGGTGCCGACACTCGCGACGTTGGCGACCGCGCTGCCCGAGATCATGCCGAAGAACGCCGAGCCGACCACGGCGATCTTCGCCGCGCCGCCGCGGAAGCGCCCCATCAGCGCGGCGGCGAGATCGGCGAAGAAATCCGAGCCGCCGCAGCGCGCCAGCACTTGGCCCATGATGATGAAGGGGACGACCACGATCACCGCGATCTGCAGCGTGGTGCCGAGCAGCGCATTGGTGTCGATGCCCAGGTAGACGACAAGCCGGCTCAGCGATACGGGCCGCGCCGCGAAGCTCTCGGGCAGCAGATAGCTGAACATCGCGTGCGCACAGAGCGCGAGCACGATCAGGAGCAGCGCGAGCCCGGTGACGCGGCGGCTCGCCTCGAACACCAGCAGCACGATCACGCTGGCGACCAGGATGCCGTACCACGGCCGCGTCACCAGCTCGACGATCAGCGCCGGATAACGGATCGCGACGTAGAAGCATGAGATCAGCGCGGCCGCGGCGAGCACGACGTCGATCCAGCCGACGGCCGCGACTGTCTTCTCCAGCGCCCGCGCGGCGACGGCCTCCTCGCCGGTGCGGCCGTAGCCCAGCGGGAAGGTCAGGAACGTCAGGGCCAGCGACAGGCCGAGCACCGCGACCAGGATCTGCTCGGTAAACAGGCCGATCTGGAGCCGCCCCGGAATGTCGAGAATCCAGCCGACCACCAGGATCACTACGGCGGCGCGCAGCACATACATGATCGGGTTGAGCAGACGTGGCGGCATGTCAGGCCAGCGCGCGCAGAAAAGCTTCGGCGGCAAACGCCGGCCGGTCACCGCGAGACGTCGGGGGTGGGGCCATGCGATTGCCGCCTCAATCCGCAGGCTTACTTGGTTTGCTTGATGCCCTTCTCGCCGTAATAGGCCTTGGCGCCGTCGTGATAGGGCACCTCGATATCGTTGTACATCCGCGCCGTATCCATCGCCCTGAACAGCGGATGCGCCTTGCCGAGCGCGTCCTTGTTGCTCGCCAGGATGTCCGCGATCTTCTTGACGACCTCGGCCTTCACCTTGCTGCTGGCGAACACCGTGTAGTCATATTGCATGATGTAGATCGGTTCTTTCACGCCGGCATAGCGCGGCGAGGGCTCGGCCTTCGCGATATAGGCCGTTCGGAACTCCTTCTTCAGCCCGGCCAGCGCCGCCGGTGTGTTGGGCAGCGTGACGAAGCGGATGCCGACGGCGGCGTCGGCTTCCGACACCTTGCCGCTGCCGAGCGCGAAAGTGGTGATGTCGGCGCGCCCTCCGATCAGCTCGTCCACGCCGCGCACCAGGTTCGGCACCAGCACCGGCTTGAGGTCCTTGATCGACAGTCCGTCGGTCGCCAGCATCGCGTCGACCGTCTTCTTGATGATCTCCTGGCTGGTGAAGCCGTAGGCGACGCTGTGCCCCTTCATGTCCTTGATGCTCTTGATCGGCGAGTCGTTGCGGACGAACAGACCGACCTTGATCGGGAACACCACCGCGATGGTGCGCAGGCTCTTGTTCGGCCGCCCGTTGAAGGTGCCGACGCCGTGGTAGGCATCGTAGAGTTCGAGTGTGTTGGCGAGGCCGAGGTCGATCTCGCCCGATTCGACCAGCGGAATGCCGGCGCCGGTGCCGCTCGAGGGCTGCACGCGGGCCTGGATGCCGCCGGCTTCGTTGAGGACCTTGGCGACCGCGGCGCCGACCGCGTAGGTCAGCGTGCCCTGCGGGCTGGTGCTGATCCCGACCGGCTGCGCGTGTGCGGAGGCGGCGGCGAAGACGACGGCCGCGCTCGCGGCGGCAATGGCGGTGAGACGCATGTGATCCTCCCGGCTTGTTTTTTGTGCCGGCAGGTTACGCGACGGGCGTTGCGGTGGCAACGCGCCACTGCGTGTCGCGCCGCGGCGTCGTCGCTTTTGTCGCCGCTAAAGCGTTCTGGCAACTCGAAAACCGTTGATGTCAGAGACCGAGTCGTTGGCGCTCCGCATAGAGGCGCATGATGTTGTCGGTGAAGGAAACGCCGCGATCGACGGTGATGACCTGGCCGCGCAGCCCGTCCAGCAGGCCGCTGCACAGTGCCAGGGCCGCGCCGGCGACGTCTTCGGCGGTGGCCATTCGCGCGTCGGCGCCGTAGCGCGCCATGAAGTCGGCAAAGTCGTCGCCGATAGGAGCACAGCTTCTCTCCGCGGAAGATCTGGCCGGCGCAAATCGCCGTCAGTCCGTTGTCCTCGACAAGGCTCGCGGTCACGGCGAGGCGGTCGCCGGGGGCGAGCGCTTCAATGAACAGAGCGTGGTGGATACGGATGGCGCGGACTTGCGGCGGCGACTCGTCCGGGTCTCCGCCCAGCAGGCCGGCGAGGCACAGGCCAAGCTGGCCCATCGTCTCCACCTGGAGCACGCCGGGATAGACAGGCGCGCCGGGAAAATGTCCGGCGAACACCGGGTCGTCCTCCCGCAGCTGGCGGGAGCCACGGATCGCCCGGGCACCGATGTCTACACGGTCGATCGAGTCGATCAGCCGGAACGGCGGACGGTGCGGGATCAACCGCTCAATCCTGCCCGGCCCTTGGGAGGCCGCCGCGCTGCCACCTTCCTCCGACAGGAGGGGTGCCCGGCGGAGGCTCCTGATCAACCGCTCGATCGCCTCAGCGTCCATGGACGGCGCTCGCAAAGCCTTGCTCGGGCACGGGGATGCGGCAGTCGGGCGTGTCGGTCCGGTACTTGGGGTTGGCGTGCCAGCGCCGCTGCAAGAGATTGAACAGGACTGCGCCGGGGCCGACCTCGACGAATCGGGCATCCGGATATCGCGTGGCAAGCAGGTCTATGGAATGACGCCAGCGTACCGGACTGTATACATGCCGGCGGAGCAGCCGGGCAATGGTCGCGCCGTCCGCCTCCGCGATCATCTCTCCCAGCACGTTCGCTACGTAGGGCAGGGCCGGGACTTGCCACGGCGCCGCCTCGAGGTGGGGCGCGAGGGCAGCGGCGACGGGTCGGAAGACCGGCGTGTGCGTGGGGATGCGACGCTCGATGACGACCGCCTGGACCTCCGGCGCTTCCTCCTCGATCAGGGCGATGGCGGCTTCCACGGCGGCGCGCTCGCCGGCAATGACGTTCTGGCTGGGCGAGTTCAGGTTGGCGACATCGACCACGCCCACTGCCCGCGCCAGTGCCAGGTAGGGCTCGATCTCCTCGACGGACATCGGGAAGATCGAGGCCATCATGCTCTCGGGCCCGTCGTCGTAGGCCGCGCCGCGCGCGTCGACCAGCCGCAGCGCTGTGGGGAAATCGAGCGCGCCGATATGGACCAGGTGATTGTACTCGCCGAGGCTGAGGCCAAGGGAGAGATCGCCGCCCACGCCTCGCGCTGCGAGCGCCCGCTGATGTAGATAGGAGCACAGGAACACGCCGACCTGGATGTCGCGGTTGCGGGCGAAGATGGCGGTGTTGTCGGGCAGGTAGTGGCGACCAAGATCGCGCGAGAGTATGTCGGAGGCTTCGGCAATCACAGCGGCCGCGGGCGGCCAGGCCGAGACAATCCGCGTCAGCATCTGAGCGTGGCACGAGCTCTGCCCTGGGAACATCAGCACCGTGGTCATGGCACGCCCTTCAGGGCCGGCACAACGGTATCGGCGACGATATTGAGGGCTTCGTCGAGATCGGCGCGGCTGTGCCCCGCCGTGACCGATGCTCGAAACCGCACTCGGTCCTCCGGCACCGACGGGTAATCGACGACTGCGAGGAACAGCCCGCGGTCGCGGAGCTGGAGGCCGAGCCGGTAGAGAAGCTGCCGATCGGCACCGACGACGATCGGCACGACCTGGGTCGTGGACTCGCCGATATCGAGGCCGAGCCCGGTGAGCCCCTCGCGGAAGTAGCGCGCGTTGTCGGCAAGGGTCTCGCGCGCCGTCGCGTCCCGGCAAGCGCGGCAGCAACCACAGCCGGTGGAGCCGAGGACACCGTCCAGTATCTGCGCTACTTCGCAAACAGCTACGGCTTCTCCTGCGCCTTGCCAGAGACGAAGCCCCCAACGGCGGCGAAGGCCTTGGACAGGGTGGCGTATTTGAGCGCGACCTGGCGGTCGAGACCGAAATGCTCGGTCACGCCCTGGCCCGTGGCACCGCAGGTCAGAATCGAATGGGCCTCGTCGATGACGATGCCGACGCCGTGCCGCGCCGCGCCGGCACGAGGGCCGGCAGGTCGCCCATATCGCCGTCCATCGAGAAAATGCCCTCGGTCACGACCACCCGGCGCTTGCCCGGATGCCGGGCAAGACAGCCGTCGAGCGAATCGGGATCGTTGTGATCGAACAGCTCGACCCGGGCTGCGGAGAGCTTGGCGCCTTCGATGAGGCTGACGTGACACTTGTTGTCGAGGACGGCGACGTCGCCGCGCCGGAGGGTGCCCGCCAGCATCCCCAGGGCACCGCCGAAACCGCTGTTGAACAGCATCGTGTCCGCGCGTCCGAGAAAGGCGCTGAGGCGCGCCTCGAAGCGGCGGTGGAGGTCGGTCATGCCCGACAGGATGGGCGAGCCGCAGGCACCCACGCCGTAGGTGTCCAGCGCACCCTTGGCGGCGGCAACGGTCTCCGGATGCTTCGATAGGGCCAGGTAATTGTAGGAGGCGAAGTTGAGGACCGGGTGTGCCCGGCCGTCGACCGACAGGACGGCGCGCGCGCCCGGCCCGTCGAGCAGGCTCTGCTCGTAGAGCGACGTGGCCCACGAAACCTGCCGACGCCAAGTCGCGAAATCAGGAGACGGGACGAGCGGATCGTCACTATCCTGCAGGTAGAGATCGGCCAGACTGAAGGCCGACAGGTCGTGCGTTGCCATGGCCCTCCCTGCCCCCAACTACCCCTCTGCAGGCCTATGCGCAGCCAATCTTTCGGAAGATCACCCACGGCATGTGCCAGCCCGCGCAGTGCGAACTTGGTGGGCGCATAGGCCGCGTACCCGATCATGCCAACGGAGGTACCATCGAGACTGGGTCGATACCCGGAGGTGATGATTGCAATCCGCACGATGCCCCCGCTTGGGCCAACAAATCGCACCTCGACAAGAGGCACCACAGGATTCTTGATCCCGGTGTTAGGTACCAAGCCGCTCTGCCCAGCCGAGACGCGCCGCCAAGCGCACGACAGCGAAGCCGGCCAGCAGAGGCGCCCATACCGGCCCCAGGAGGTAAGCCACCACGAGGGCGTACTCCCACCATTCGGCTGCCATGGCCGGATGGGCGGGCAGAGGCAGCAACCACCAGTACAGAAGGATGAGCACGGCGCCGCCAGGAGCGCCAATGGCAAAGGTAACCGCCAACGCAGGGCCGGAAGCAATGGTGCCGGTAGGCTTCATGCAAGCACTCCCCTCTTGTGGTGCCCGCACACGCGCATCAGGCCACGCGATTCGGGCGGAAAGTCGGCGCGCCCTGCCGAAGAACAGCTCGGCAACTTGCAGGTACCGGCCGGAGGATTGCCGGACTTGAGCTTTACGACAGCGCGCGTCATGCGCTGCATCACGCCTGCTGTGACGTTGAGCTCCATCGAGCGGGAACCAAGAAGCCTCGGCGCCGTTCGCCAGGGCGAGGGAACCGATGACCGCTGACATCGCCATCTGTCTGGCCATTCTCGGCATCGCCGTCCTGCTGTTCGCGTGGGACCGGATACCCGCCGACGTCATCGCACTCGGCGTCATGCTGGCCGTGATCGCGACCGGACTGCTGCCGGTCGACAAGGCCTTTGCCGGGTTCGGCAGCGACACCGTGATGATGATCCTCGGCCTGCTCGTAATGACCGCTGGCCTCGTCCAGACCGGGGTGGTGGATATTTTCGGCCGCCACGTGTTCGATCTGGCCGGACGCAACCCGGCGATCTTCCTGCCCCTGATCATGCTGTCAGTGGCCACGGTCTCCACCTTCATGAGCAATACGGCCGCCACGGCATTCTTCGTGCCGCTGGTGCTCGGCTACGCCAGCAAGATCGGCGAGAGCCCGTCGAAGTTTCTGCTGCCGTTGGCGTTCGCGTCGATTCTGACGAGCTCGGTCACCCTCATCAGCACCTCGACCAACCTGGTGGTGAGCGACCTGCTGACCCGCTATCAGCAGCCGCCGCTGGGAATGTTCGAGATGGCACCCGTTGGCATCCCTATCGCCATGGTCGGCATTTTCTACATTTGGACGATCGGGGTGCGCCTCCTCCCGCAACGCGAGGACCAGAAGCCGGAAGAGAAAATCGGCGAGCGCAAGTACCAGGCCGATATCATTGTCGACGCCGACGGGCCGCTGGTCGGCAAATCGCTGGCGGCCGCCAAGATCGCCGGCGACACGGGGCTGTCGGTCGTCAAGCTCACCCGCGGCGCTGAAACGCTGCGCGGCGAGAAGCGCCTGGCCGATCTCGAGCTGCAGGCAGGTGACGAACTGCTGATCGAGGGATTGCGCGCGAGCCTTCTGAAGATCAAGGACATCGAGGGCCTCGACTTCAAGGCCGACGTGCATTTGGCCGATCCCAAGGACGAGAAGCACAAGGCCACCATCGTGGAAGGCGTGCTGCTGCCGCGCTCGCCACTGATTGGCTACAGCCTGAAGGGCCTTGACTTCAAGGAGCGGTATGGGTTGCAGGTGCTGGCACTGCACCGGGCGGGCCGCGTGCCCAAGACCATCAGCTCAGCGCGGCTGCGTATGGGCGACGTGCTGCTCCTGCAGGGCACGCCCGAGGACGTGAATGCGCTGGAGCGCGGCAACCTGTTCAATATCTTCGGCGGCGTAGAGCAAGGGCGATTCAATCCGTCGCGCGCACCGCTTGCTGTTGCCATCTTCGCCCTGGCGATCCTGGCCGCGACATTCAAGGTCGCGGCGCTGCCCGTCGCCATGCTCGGCGGCGCCTTCCTGATGCTCGCGACACGCTGCCTTTCACCGGATGAAGCCTACCGGCAAGTGGAGTGGAAGGTGCTGATCCTGATCGGCGCGCTGTTGTCGCTCGGCGCGGCCATGGCGGCGAGCGGAGCAGGCGGGTATCTTGCGCAGCAGCTTATCGCCATCGTCGGTGCCGAGAGCCGATACGCTTTGCTCAGCTGTTTCTTCGTCCTCACCGTGACCCTGACGCAACCCATGTCGAACCAGGCCGCCGCCGTGGTGGTGTTGCCGATCGCCATACAAACCGGCATTCAGCTCGGCGTCGATCCCCGCGCCTTCGCCATGATGGTGGCGGTGGCGGCAAGCTGCTCCTATCTGACACCGCTGGAGCCCTCGTGCCTTATGGTGTATGGACCCGGCAAGTACCGGTTCTCCGACTTCTTCAAGGTCGGCTTGCCGCTGACGATCCTGATCTATGGCATCGCCATCGTGCTCGTGCCTTGGTACTGGCCGATCTGAGGGCCGCGACCCAACGGTGGGGCGGGCGCTCCCTTGGACTGTGGTATGAACGTCTTTGTACATAAGTTGCAGACTGGGAAAAGTACGAAGCCGATGCCAGAACGTCAACCGAGTGGGTTAGTTAGATCGACCGTACAGAAGCCCTTGGCTCATCGGAGAACGTGCCCCATCTGAGACCTCGCACCACCGCTCCACCGCATGACTTGGTGTACGCGCCTGTTGCGGCATGGGTAGCGCTGGGCTCTTTCCGCCCTTGATTTCCCAACTCCTTAGAGCCACAACCGGTCGGAGCCGGCTTAGCTCAGCGGTAGAGCAACCGCCTTGTAAGCGGTAGGTCGTGTGTTCAATCCACACAGCCGGCACCATAGCTCGCCATCAGCGCCAGCCGATTGTTCGAAGGCTTGCCACGCCGCCCAGATACCAGGCCACGGTCCCCTCGACGACGGTACGAAGCCACCAACCGCTTAACCTGCCGCACCCGATCCCAAGCAGCTCGGCCGCCCGCTCCTGCCGCAGCCTGCGATCCGAGACCTGCCGGATCGCATGCGCACGATCGCGCTCCTTGGCGCTCATCTCCAGTACGTCCCCGTCCACAGGCCCCCCGCCGAATCGTCAGCAAAAAGGGGACATCTCTACTTTGCAGGAAGGGGACATCTGAACTTGGTGCTAACAGAATGCCTTCGCCACCTTGCACCCGCCGCCCTCCCACGCTAAAACCCCGCCCGCAGCCCAGGTGGCGGAGTTGGTAGACGCGCACGGTTCAGGTCCGTGTGGCCGAAAGGTCGTGGAGGTTCGAGTCCTCTCCTGGGCACCATCCCCGAAATTTGGCTTTGATTTTCCTGGGTTTTTTGGCGATTTCTTTCCCACCAGCGCCCTTCCCGCCCCCAAGGTGGGAAAGTTTTGGCCGCTCCTCCCTCTGCAGCAGGTGGATGTTGTCGCGCGCCAGGCGCTTGCGCTCGGCCGTGCGCGTGTAGAGTTCTGCCTGCTTGATATCGAGCCAGCCGAACATCGCCATCAGCGCGTGCGCGCTGGCGCCCCGGTCCGCCGCCCGCATTGCCGCTGCCTTGCGCACGCCGTGCGAGTTGAGACCCGGCAGCCAGCACGGACAGAAGGAGTTCATGCATTTTCTCGAGCGTGTCGTGCCGCGCGCCAGGACGCTGAC
>JBAPMW010000229.1:0-3761 GCA_049278815.1 Hyphomicrobiaceae bacterium | reverse complement strand
AGATTGGTCCTGGCACGATCCACATCCTATGGAATGCGCTTTAGCCGGCCAGGGCGCGGCGGGCAAGGTCAAGATCGGCGGGGGTATTGACCTCGACCGGTATGGTGTCAACGAGCGTGACATCGATGCGCATGCCATTCTCCAGCGCCCGCAGCTGCTCCAGCCGCTCGCGGATCTCCAGGGGCGAGGGTGCCAGCGACACGAACCGCTCCAGCGCGGCGCGGCGATAGGCGTACATGCCGAAGTGGTGGTAGAGCGGGCCTTCCCCCCACGGCGCGCTGGCGCGCGTGAAATAGAGCGCGCGCAGCCGCCGCGGCGCGCCCGTCGCGGTGCCCACCACCTTCACCGAGTTGGGGTTGGTGCGGTCGGCCTCGTTGGCAATGACGGCGGCGATGGTGGCGATGTCGGGCCCAGCGTCAGAGCCAGCATCAGACCTGGCCTCGGCAAGCGGGGCGAGGCATTGATGCACGAGCGCCGTATCCATCGCCGGCAGGTCGCCTTGCAGGTTCAAGACGATCTCGACCTCGCCCTTGGGG
Organism: Hyphomicrobiaceae bacterium; assembly: GCA_049278815.1. Classification (GTDB taxonomy): domain Bacteria; phylum Pseudomonadota; class Alphaproteobacteria; order Rhizobiales; family Hyphomicrobiaceae; genus AWTP1-13. The sequence continues at coordinate 3,225 of JBAPMW010000229.1, read as the reverse complement.
TCGAGCTTGGTGACGGCCTCGAACACGCGGTCGGAGCCGGAGACGTGGTCGGCGCGGGTCATGACGGCGTCGCCGCCCGCATGGCGCACGGCCGCCACGATCGCCTCGTCGTCGGTCGCTACCACCACCCGGCCCACATCGGCGGCCATGGCGCGGAGCCACACATGCACGATCATCGGCTGGCCGGCGATGTCGACGAGCGGCTTGTTGGGCAGCCGGGTGGACTGCATGCGGGCAGGAATGACGACGAGGGTGCGCTGCATGGACGGGTCCGCCGAGGTGGCAGGGTGGGGGTGGCAAGATGGGTGACAATTAGTCTCGGGAGCGAGCACCTAGAACGGACCTCGGTGCAGTTGCAAGCCCGGAGCGAATTTCTATAGTGCCCCCGTCTGGCGGCATGACCTGCTCGCCATCTCAACCGGGGGCGCTGCGACCCGCATGGACGGCTTCGAGCTCAACAAGATCGCAGGCGCCGTGCTGGCGGCGTTGCTGCTGATGGCCGGCGGCAGCACACTGCTGCAAATCACCATGGCCAGGCACGCGCCGGCGAAGCCGGGCTGGAACCTGCCCGTCACCGAGCCCAAGAAGGCCACAGCCGAGCCGGAGAAAGCCTTCGATGTGGCAGCCGTGCTGGCGCTGCTGCCCAAGGCCGACGCCGAGTCCGGTGCCAGCGTCTTCAGGCCGTGCCGCACGTGCCACACCTCCGAGAAGGGCGGCAAAGACATCGTCGGCCCGAACCTGTGGGGCGTCGTCGGTCGTAAGGTCGCGTCGGGCGCCACCTTCGGGACGCGCTATTCCGATGCAATGAAGTCGCATGGGGGCGAGTGGAGCTTTGAGCGGCTCGCCAAGTACCTGCACAAGCCGGCGGAGGAGGTACCCGGCAACAAGATGGTGTTCGCTGGCGTTCCGAACGACGCCGACCTGGCCGACCTGCTCGCCTACCTGCGCACGCAGTCCGACAGTCCGGTGGCCCTGCCCAAGTAGGCGCCGCGCGAAGCCAGGCGGTTGCCGGACGAGCCCCCTGCAGGGTTGTCGAAGGTTAACGCTGCACGCCGTTCAGCAGGGAAAAAGACGACAAATTCCACGAGCTTGACGCATTTTCTGCTTGGTCAAGGATGACCAACGATTAATTTGGCCCCCTGTGGACGCGTCGCCATATTGGCGGCTTGGCTTCACACGTCCGTTACACGTCCGTTACAACGAACCGCGGGGGACGCTACACCGCATGGTCCGCCTCCTGAGCCTGCTGCTGGCACCGGTCGGATTTCTCCTCCTGCTGCAACCGCCGGCTGCGGCCGCCGCCGAGAGCCTGACGAAGCACCATGCCCTGTCGCTGATCGGCGAGCCGGGCTACGGGCCTGACTTCAAGCACTTCCATTGGGTCAACCCCGACGCCCCCAAGGGCGGTCGCCTGCGTGAGATGGGCGCCGGCACCTTCGATTCTCTCAACCCGTTCTCCATCAAGGGCGCCGCCGTTCCCCAGGTCGGCAGCCTGGTCTACGATACGCTGATGTCGACGAGCGCGGATGAGGCCTCGACCAGCTACGGCCTTGTCGCCGAGTGGGTGAGCTACCCCGACGACGTGACCTGGGCCGTCTTCCAGCTGCGCCCTGAAGCCCGCTTCCACGACGGCAAGCCGATCACGCCCGAGGACGTGATCTTCACGCTTCAGGCGCTGAAGGACGAGATCAAGCATCCCTCGACCGCACGCTACTACAGGAGCGTGGTCAAGGCGGAGAAGGTCGGCGACCATCGGGTGAAGTTCACCTTCGATGGCGCCGGCAACCGCGAGTTGCCGCTCATCGTCGGCCAGCTCCCCGTGCTGCCAAGGCATTTCTGGGAGGCGACAGGCAGCAACGGCGAGCCGCGCGATCTGTCCAAATCGACGCTGGAGATTCCGCTGGGCTCAGGCCCCTACCGTATCAAGGAGGTGGATGCCGGCCGCAGCATCACCTTCGAGCGCGTCAAGGACTGGTGGGCGAAGGACTTGGCCGTAGCCAAGGGGCAGTGGAACTTCGACGAGATCAAGCTCGTCTACTTCCGCGACCGGGTGGCGGGGTTCGAGGCCTTCAAGGCGGGCGAACTGGACTACTGGGAGGAGAGTAGCGCGAAGAACTGGCACACCCGGTTCGACTTCCCTGCGGTCAAGAGCGGCCAAGTGATCAAGGACAAGATCCGCATTGCGAAGGTGGCGCCCATGCAGGCCTTCACCTTCAACATCAGGCGCCCGCAGCTCCAGGATCCGCGCGTGCGCCGCGCCTTCAACCTGGCGTTCAACTTCGAGCAGGCCAACAAGACGCTCCTCTACGGCGAGTACCAGAGGGTCGGCAGCTACTTCGACAACTCGGAGCTCAAGGCAACCGGCCTGCCGCAGGGACGCGAGCTGGAGATCCTGAACGCGGTGCGCGACCTGGTGCCGCCGGAGGTGTTCACTACCGAGTGGAAGAACCCGGTCAACGTCGGCCCTGACGAGGACGGGCGCAAGAACCTGGCGCGGGCCGCCAAGTTGCTCGCCGAGGCCGGCTATAAGCTCAAGGACGGCGTGCTCACCAATGCCGAGGGGGTGCAGCTCAAGGTCGAGTTCCTCAACCGCCAGCCCGACTTCGAGCGCCTCATCCTGCCCTACATTACGGCACTGCAGAGGCTCGGCATCAAGGCCAGCCTGCGCACGGTGGACAGCTCGCAGTGGATTGCCCGCGTGCGCAAGTTCGACTTCGACATCACCACGCTCTCCTTCCGGCAGTCGGAATCTCCCGGCAACGAGCAGCGCTACTTCTGGGGCTCGGATGCGGCCGGCGTCGAAGGCAGCGGCAACTTCATCGGCATCAAGAACCCGGCCATCGACAAGCTGATCGACCGGATCATCCTGGCCAAGGATCGCGCCGACCTCCTGGCCGCCACGCGGGCGCTCGACCGCGTCCTGCTGTGGAACCATTACGTGGTGCCGCAGTGGCATACGCCGTTCGAGCGGGTGGCGATGTGGAACGTGTTCGGACGCCCCGACAAGCTGCCGCGTCGCGACGTGGCGTTCTACCACGTCTGGTGGTGGGACGCGGCCAAGGCCCAGTCACCTTCCTCCAGCCCGCCCGGCTAGCGCGCATTCCATGGGATGCGGATCATGCCAGGACCAACCTGCGAAAGGAGCCTCCATTGCAGAGCGCTCGACGTGGATAGTGGGGGGAAGGCAACGCCGCAGCGCCCCCCTCCCCTTGATGGGGAGGGGTC
>JBAPMW010000228.1:0-11007 GCA_049278815.1 Hyphomicrobiaceae bacterium | reverse complement strand
GGCCACGATCTACAACGGCATGTTCCAGTTCATGATCCTGCAGGTGATCTGCATCGGCCTCGTTGTGAGCTTCCCGCAGATCGCACTCTGGTTCCCGCAAACCTTGCAGGCGGCAGCACGGGCGGAGAAGATCCCCGAGGAGCACAGGAAGATCATCGAGCAGCAGAGGAAGAGCAGCAACTCGCTGGAGGACGACGACTGGGGCAAGCAATAGGCGCCCTTCGGGCGGGCGAATGGCGAATGGTCAAATCGCGAATGGGCGCACCATTCGCCATTCGCCACTCACCATTCGCCCCTTCCGGCAAATCCTGCGCCAACCCATCGACAAGGGGCGCCAAGTCCGCTAGAACCGCGCGCCATTGCTCCCGAAACACTGCCGTGCAGGCCTCCCCTTGCCTGGGAACGGGGCCGTCGGTTGCATCCGTCCTGCAAATATCGAGGCTTCCATGACCCCGACCATCATCCAAGAGATCGAGCGCGACCAGATGCGCGCCGTGACGGCCCAGCGCATGGTGCCGGAGTTCTCCCCCGGCGACACCGTGCGCGTCATGGTGAAGGTGGTGGAGGTGGCCGAGGCCGACCCCAGGGACAAGAAAAGGGGCAAGGCGACCGAGCCGAAGACGACCTCCCGGCTCCAGGCTTACGAGGGCGTGGTGGTGGCCCGCTCCGGCGGAGGCCTGAACGAGAGCTTCACAGTGCGCAAGATCTCCTACGGCGAGGGCGTGGAGCGCGTGTTCCCGATCTATTCGCCCTACGTCGCCAGCATCGAGGTGCTGCGCCGCGGCAAGGTGCGGCGCGCCAAGCTTTACTATCTGCGCGGCCGCCGCGGCAAGGCCGCCCGCATCTTCGAGCGCACGGATGCCCGCGCCAAGCGGCTCAACGCCGCCTTCAAGGGCTTCAAGAAGCCCAAGGGCGCGCCCGACGACCTCACCCAGATCACGACCATCACCCCGGAGCTGGCCGGGCGGCTGGCCGGGATCGGCGTCATCAAGTTCGAGCAGATCGCTAACTTCTCCGACGACGACCTCGCCAATGTCGATGAGACGCTGGCGCTGGAGGGCCGCATCGAGAGGGACAACTGGGTGAGCCAGGCCCAGCGCCTGCTCGCCGAGGCCACCGTGGCCGAGGTGCCGGCGGAGGGCGAGGGGAAGGCGTGAGCCGTAGGGCGGGTTAGCGCGACGCGCGTAACCCGCCATTTGCCCACGGAAAAAGCGGGTTACGGCCTTCGGCCTAACCCGCCCTACGCCATTACGCCGCCCTTACCAGCCGCGTCTGCAGGTCGAGCACCGCGATGATGAAGCCCATGCGGTCGGCGGCGGTCTCGGCTGCCAGAGAGTAATAGTTCGGTCGGTCGGGGAGGATCTCGCCCACCACGTCGCCGGCCTCGAAACGCAGCACGGCGGCGTGCTTCCTGGCGATCGACTGCATCTTGGCGTTCTCGGCCAGGCAGCTCATGTAGAGGCGGCGGATGTTGCGGTTGCGGGCGGCGCGCACGACGCGGCCCATCAGATCGCTACCCACGCCATGGCCCTGGTAGGGCTTCTCCACAGTGAAGGCTGCCTCCGCCTCCTCGCCCCAGGTGTCGCCCAGGCGGCGCAGCTCCGCGGCGCCCCGCAACTTGCCGTCGACGAGGTGGCCGTAGACCAGGCTGCCGTACGCGGTCATCCGGCTCGCGTACCCCTCGATGAAGGCGTCTGCCACGGAATGGGCAAAGCGCATGCGGCGGCTCTCGGGGTCGAGCCGCAAGAGATGGTCGCGAAACTTGTCTGTCTCCGTCGGCCACAGCCGGCGGGTGATGCCTTCGCCGGCCTGAAGATCGCTCATGATCTCACCTCCTGGTCTCGTAGGTCCGAGGGCCCCGGCCGCGTTCTGGCGCGCGGCACCGCTCTTGGCGGCTCTTGGGCGCCCCTTTCGTAACGGCCATTTAGGGGCTCGAGTTGCGTTGCACAATCCGACGTGAGCCGAGTCGTCCCATGGTACAAAAAATCGTGATAATGCAATGCGCTGGCTGCAATGATGCGCTGCCACATGAAATATCGACGGCGCGCCTCGGTTGTGGCTTGGTTGCCTACGCGGTGCGCAGAAGCGCGTCGTCGCACGGCCGCGATTGGCGGCGGTGTTGACGCTCGCTGCGTGCCACGCTAGCCGAGACGCCCATGCCTCCTGCCGCCGCTTACTGCGCGCTCATCGCCCAAGGCGCGATCGCCGCCGACCCCGCCCAGGCGCAATGCGCTGCCAAGCTCGCGGAGCTGTCGGGCCGCCTGGCGCGCTGGCGGCGCCGGCGCAACGGCCTCGTCGGCGGGCTTTCCGGTCTTCTTATGCGTTCCGATCCGGAGACGCCGAAGGGCCTCTACATCTTCGGCCGCGTCGGCCGCGGCAAGACCATGCTGATGGATCTCTTCTACGAGACGACCGCCTTTGCCGGGAAGCGCCGCGCCCACTTCCACGGGTTCATGGCCGACGCGCAGGACCGCCTGGTGGCGGCGCGGCAGACCGCATCCGGCGATCCCATTGCCCAGGTGGCGGCAGGCATCGCGGCCAGGACGGGCCTTCTGTGCTTCGATGAGCTGCACGTCACCGACATTGCCGACGCGATGGTCCTGGGGCGGCTGTTCAAGGCGCTCTTCGAGGCGCAGGTGGTGGTGGTGGCCACCTCCAACGTGCCCCCGCGCGAGCTCTACAAGAACGGGCTCAACCGCCAGCTGTTCGTGCCCTTCATCGAGCAGATCGAGGAGCACATGGATGTGGTGGAGCTGGCGGCGGCGCGCGACTACCGGCTGGAGAAGCTGGCCGGCAAGCGGCTGTATTTCACGCCGATCGATGCCGCGGCCAAGGCTGGCATGGACCGGCTGTGGTCCGAGCTGTCGGGTGGCCAGCCGGGAGCGCCGATGGACCTCGACGTCAAGGGCCGCACCCTCAGGGTGCCGCTGGCGGCCATGGGGCTCGCCCGCTTCACCTTTGCGGAGCTGTGCGAGCAGCCGCGGGGCACGGTCGACTACCTGGCGCTGACGCACCAGTTCCATACGGTCTTCCTCGATGCCATTCCCGTGCTTGCCCCAGAGCGCCGCGACGTGGCCCGGCGCTTCGTCAACCTGATCGACACGCTCTACGACGCCCGCGTCGGCCTCATCGCCTCCGCCGCCGCCGAGCCCGTCGGGCTCCACCCCAAGGGCGACGTGCACTTCCTGTTCGAGCGCACCGTTTCGCGCCTGACCGAGATGCGGTCGGAGGCGTATCTCGCGGCGCGCGCCGACCGTGCTGCGGCGTCGTAGGGTGCAATAAGCGACCGGAGCGAGCGCATTGCACCCCACGATTTTTCGGGCGCCGGCGGGCTGCGCCTGCGCTTTCCACTCAGCCCATTGCCTCAATCCTGTGCTATGGCAGCGGCAATCGGCGCGCCATGATCGGGCGGCCTGGGGAGACGCTTGGAAGGGGGAGCGGCCATGGCTGGGGCTCGCATATTCGTTGCCGTTACGTTCGTCGTCATGGGCGCGTCGTTCCTCGCGTCCACGGGGCTCTTGATCTACGAGTTCCGCGAGATCGACTGGCTGACGATGGTGGTGGTGCACAGCCACCTGTTCCTGTTCTATCCGGTCTTCGGGCTCCTGGCCCTGGTGGCGTTCTACCTGCCATCGACGGTGCTCACGCATCTCTATTGGAACCATGTCCCCTACGGGAGGATCCGCTTCGTCTTTGGCTTCCTCGTCGTCGCGGCGGCGGCCTACGGCCTGGCCTGGAGCCTCGATGCCGAGCCGCGCGCCATCTACGAGGTCTCGCCGCAGGCGTTGACCGCCGACAAGGGCGATGCCGCCAAGGGGCGCGTGTCCATCCTGCAGGCGCTCGGCGACCTGCGCGGGACCGCGCAAAGCCGCTTCGGGTTGTCGAGCTTCGGCCGCTCGTGCGTGAGCGACCCCCTCCTCGAGGTGCCCGAGGAGATGCTCAAGGAGCGCTACTGCTTCCCGGCCGGCAGGAAGCTCGACGGCGTGTCGTGCTGCTCGGTGCAGGCCGCCTTTGCCAAGGCGGTCTCGAGGCTGGAGAACGACCCTGCCACGCGCTCGAAGTCCGGCATGTACGGCGAGCTGGTGTTCCTGCCGCTCAAGACCTTCTTCATTCTGGTGGTCGTCGCCATTGCGGTGCTGCTGGCGTTCTGGCGCGACCGCATCGATGAGGACTACCGCGACGTGGTCCCCAAGCTGGAGCGCGGCGTCATCATCGGCGGTTTCGCCATGCTGTTCTGGCTGGCCATGGACTACGGCTACCAGCAGACCGCCAACGTTCTGTTCGGTCGCCAAGTGGCGGGACCGCAGCTGCGCCTGAGCCTGGTGCTGGTGCCGTGGGCGCTGCTGCTGCTGTTCTACTTCCTGCGGCGGCTGGGCAAGCAGGGCGAGCTGGTCGGCCAGATCTCCGGCGTGGTGTTTGCCGGCGTCGCCGTGCTGCGCTACGAGCAGCTCAACGACTGGGTCGTGCGCCTGTTCGGGATCGGCGCCGACCGCTGGGTGCTGGCAGGGCTGATCGCCATATGGCTCGTCGGGCTGTTCACGCTGTTCTGGTTGAGGCGGCCGGGCATCTACGGATCTGGGCCTGCCGCATCGGGGTGAGTCTCGTGTAGAACGGCACGCGAGGCCGGTCGCCGGGTCTGGGAGCTTCGCATGCTTACTGTCTACGATGCCGCTGACGGAGTGCTGATCGCGCGCGAAGGTGCGCGGGAGATCAACGGCGCCACGGTCTGGATCGACCTCCTGAACCCGACCAGGGAGGAGGACCAGGTGGTCGAGCGGGCCGTGGGCATCGCCGTGCCGACACGCGAGGAGATGGCCGAGATCGAGGCCTCCAGCCGCCTCTATCAGGAGGGCGGGGCGCACTACATGACGGCCGTGGTGCTGTTCCAGCCTGATTCCGCCACCGAGCCGCTGGTGGTGACGCCCATCACCTTCATCCTGGCCGGGGCGCGGCTCATCACCGTGCGCTACGCCGAGCCGCGCGGCATCAAGATCTACCTCTCCCGCGTGCAGAAGCGCGATGCTCCCTGCATGAGCGGCGTGGCGGTGCTGGTGGGCCTGTTGGAGGCCATCATCGACCGCGAGGCCGACCGGGTGGAGCGCATCCAGGCCGAGGTGGACCAGCTCTCCCAGTCGATCTTCGAGTCCAAGGGTGGAGGGCGCACGCGCGCCCTGCGATTCGACGTGAGCATAAGGGCGATCGGGCGTGAGGGCGACACGATCTCCAGGTCGCGCGAGAGCCTGCTGACCTTGGGCCGGCTCCACACCTACCTCAGCCAGGTCATGAGCGAGCGCGGCGACGACAAGGCGCTCAAGGCGCGCGTCAAGACCGCCAACCGCGACGTGCAGTCCCTCTCCGACCACATCGGCTACCTCTCGGCCAAGGTTACCTTCCTGCTCGATGCCACGCTCGGAATGATCAACAACGAGCAGAACGGCATCATCAAGATCTTCTCGGTGCTGGCCGTGGCGCTGATGCCCCCTACCCTGGTCGGCACCATCTACGGCATGAACTTCAGGGACATGCCCGAGCTCGGCTGGCAGTTCGGGTACCCCATGGCACTGGGGCTGATGGTGCTCTCCGCGCTGGTCCCGTGGCTGTACTTCAAGCGGAAGGGGTGGCTGTAGGCGCAGGGAAATGGCAGATGCAGTGGCACACCGACGCCGCAAGCGCCCGACGGTCGAGAGGCCGGAGTGAAACGGAGAGGCATGACCGCGTTGGCTCTCCCCCCACCCCTAGCCGCTCCCCGCAAGGGGGAGGGGCTATGTCGGCGCATGCGAGCGAGGGTGCCGCCCACCCCGGCGCCAGCATGACCGCTTTCGTCTGCGATCTGCACGGTCGGGCATGCGGGCGGCTCCGATCAACATCGACCGGAAAGCGCACTAGCTGGGCCGCGAGAGCACGGCACCGCGCGATGACCACCAAAGCGCGATCGGCCCGATCAGGCCGCTGGCGGCCATGACGAGGAAGGCGAGCACCCAGGCTGTCGGCGTCTGCATTCCGCCTCCGGCATCGAGGGCCACGCCGGTCATCCAGCCACCCACCGCCGATAGCCCGAAACCGACAGTCGAATGCAGGGCCATCGTTGCCCCCCGGTCCTCGGGCTTGGCATTCAGCGCCATGCCCGATGTGAGCGCGCCCGAGTCGGCGGGAATGGCAACAGAGTAGATCAACAGCAGCGCAAGAAGAAGCGCGGGCGCTGCGCTCGCCGCCGCCGCGATCAAGATCGCAACGCTGCCTGCCATAGACATGAACAGCGCGATGGCGCGACGCCGGCCAAATCGAATAGCGACCTCGTTGCCGATGATGCTCGCAGGCATGGCGAGGACTGCAGAAATGACACTGACGGTCATCGGCTCGAGCAGTGCACCGCTGTTGCGTGCCGCCACGTAGGTCCAGAACCCGACGATCCAGGTCCGAAGCGCATAGAGCTCGAAGCAATGGGCACCATAGCCAAGAATGAACCCCATGGCCGGTCGGTTGCGGAGCACAGGCTTGAAATCGAGCAGCCTCCGCGCCGATGGCTCGGGCTCGACGCGCGCCATCCCGATGCAGGCGGCAATCATCGCGAGCGGACCCAGCGCCGTGACGTAAAAGGCGAAGCGCCACCCCAAGACGTCCGCTGTAATCTGTGCGATCAGGAAGGAGAGGCCGACCCCGATCGAGAACGTCGCGGTATAGAGCGTAATGCTGCGCGAGTTGTCGCCGGGCGGCAGCCGGTCCACCAGGGCCTTGAGACCCGGCATATAGGCCCCGGCGAAGCCGCCGCCCGCGATGGCCCAAATCGCGACTGCCGACCACAAACCCTCGCTGAGCAGCCCGAAAGAGAGCGTCGCCAAGCCGCTCACCGCTGACCCTGTCAACAGGACCAGGCGCGCATCGATCCGGTCGGTAAGGGCCGTGAGGAACGGAACGGCCAGCATGTATCCCAGAGCGTACGAGCTGGCCATCAGCCCGGCCTGACTGGCGCTCAAGCCCCATTGCGGGATGAGATGCGCCGCCATCACCGCCGGCACGACGACGTGCGGTACCAGGTTGCCCACCTGCCCGAAGCACATGGCAGCGACAAGCGCCCGGCCTTTGAATATCACAGGCGGTCTCCAACGATCCGGCCGCGCAACCGCAGCCGGTGCGGCTCTGAGCCTTCGCGGCTACATCGCCGCAGCAGCATGCACTATCCTACACAGGTTCTGGCACTGCATCGGCAAGCCGCGCAAGATCCTCGATGACGGACATCGACTTGGTAAGCACCTGACAACTCGGCAGGGCCCACGCGTCTTCCGCACCAAAGCCACGGGCCGACTCACGAAGCTCTGATTTGCTGTTCGTCTCCCGCGTGCCGCACTTTGCCAGCGGGGCCGTCGCTTGACCTCGTGCACGCAGGGTGCAGCAACCATGGGTTTTATGGGGCATCTCATGCCCCGGCAGCAGGTGCCGGATCTGTCGCTTCCGCTCGCTGGCGGGGGCCATTGGCGGTTGTCCGATCAGAAGCCCCAGCACTTCACCATGCTGGCCTTCTACCGCGGCGCGCATTGCTCCGTTTGCCGCGACTACCTGGGCCACCTGCAGGCGATGTACGCCCAGTTCAGCAACCGCGGGGTTACACCGATCGCCATATCGACTGACACGGCGGAACGGGCATGCTCGGTGGAGGCAAGCTGCGGCTTGAAGGACCTTTGTGTCGCCTATGGCCTGTCGCTGCAGCAAGCCCGCGATTGGGGGCTCTATGTCTCGCGTGGAGCCGGGGTCTCGTCGCTGGGCATCGAGGAGCCGGCCATGTTCGTCGAGCCCGCGCTGTTTCTGGTCAGGCCCGACCGCACGCTCTACTACGCATCGGTGCAGTCGATGCCATTCGGGCGGCCGTGCTTCGACGACATGCTGAGGGGAATCGAAAAGGCGGTGGCCAGGAACTGCCCGGCGCGCGGAGACGTGGCTGACTAGCCAGACCCCAGAGGCATCGCTGCGACCGGCCGCATTCTGGGACTTCACCTCCGATCGATCCGGTGACACAACAATGGTGGTGCGGGCGCTTTCGAGATTGGGCATGTCGCGCGCTGCGGCCTGGCGAACGGCAAGGCCATTGGCCCTCAGCGCCCACGCCACGCCCATTGGTGATGAACAGCGCTCTCATCTCTCTCAAGCGCGGTCCTGGTCGAGCCGGCCCGCGATCGGCAAGCCCGCCTCGGTCCAGCGCACCATGCCGCCGCGCAGCACCCCGACGTCGCGGAACCCCGCGCCCTCCAGCAGCGCGGCCGCGCTCGCCGAGCGCTTGTCGGTGTGGCAGACGAGCACGATCGGCTTCTCTGTCAGCGAGCCGAGCTCTGCAATGCGTTGCGCCAGCTCGTCGATGGGCAGACTGCGCGCGCCGGGGATGTGGCCGAGCGGACCCGTGAACTCGCCCGGCCCACGCACGTCGATGACGGCCGCGGCCGCGCCATCGAGGCGCCCCGCCAACTCGCCGGCGTCGATCCAGCGCACGGTCTCTCGGCCCCTCAGGCGGCGCAGGAGCCGCGGCAGGAAGGCGACCGCCGCCAGGGCCGCAAGCCCCAGCATGCCGTAGCGAATGGCGGCAGCGTCGCCGGCGACGGCCTCCCGGCCGGCGTAGCCAAGCCAGGCGTAGGCCAGAGCGCCCGGCAGCATGCACACCAGCGAGGCCAGCGCGTAGGCGCCAAGACGGATGCGCGTTAGACCCAGCGCGTAGTTGAGCAGGTTGAAGGGGATCAGCGGCACCAACCGCGTGAAGGCCACGAAGCGCCAGCCCTCGGCCTCCACGCCCTCGATCAGGCGGTCCAGCCGCGCGCCCGCCTTCTGCCGCACCCAGTCCGCGGCGACGTAGCGCGCAACCAGGAACGCCGCCGTGGCCCCGAGCGTCGCACCGGCAAGATTGGCGACGGTGCCCCACACCGGCCCGAGCAGCACCCCGCCGGCGAGGCCGAACAGCGCGCCAGGAACGAAAAGCACCGTCCCGAGCGCGAACAGCACGACATGCGCGGCTGCGCCCCACGGCCCCAGGCTGCGCAGCGCGCTCTCGGCAGAGGCAGGGTCCAGCTGCCCGCGATTGAGCGCCAGCCACAGCACGCCCGCGAGGATGGCGAGGGCAAGCGACACGCGCGGAAGCACTGAACGCAGCATCACTGCACGGTCCCCCGCCGGCCAAGGGTGTAGCTGGTGTCGTCATCGCGGAACGGCTGCGTGAGCATCCGATCGAGCCGCTGCTCGGCCGGTGCGCGAAACTGCTCGATGCCGATGGTCATGCTCTCGTGGCCCGCCGCCGGCTGATCGCGGTAGGTGCCGAACAGGCGGTCCCACCAGGGCAGGTTGAAGCCGAAGTTGCTGTTGGTCTCGCGCGCGGCAATCGAGTGGTGCACGCGGTGCATGTCAGGGGTCACGACCAGCCAGCGCAGCACCCGGTCCAGCCAAAGCGGCATGCGCACGTTGCTGTGGTTGAACATGGACGTGGCGTTGAGCAGGACCTCGAAAAGCAGCACAGCGACGGCCGGCGCGCCCAGCGCTGCCACCACGCCGAGCTTGATGCCCATGGAGAGCAGGATCTCGATCGGGTGGAAGCGCGACCCGGTAGTCACGTCGATCTCCAGGTCGGCGTGGTGCACCCGGTGCAGCCGCCACAGCGCGGGGACGGCATGGAACAGCACGTGCTGGAGGTAGATGGCGAGATCGAGCGCCACGATGGCGAGCGGGACGCTCGCCCACATCGGCAGACCGAGCGCATGCACGAGGCCCCACCCGCGCGCCTCGGCGACGAGGGCCAGCCCAACGGCCGTGGTCGGCACCAGGAGGCGGACCAGGACCGTGTCGAGGACGACGATGCCGATGTTGCTGGGCCAGCGCGTCCCGCGCGCCAGCTTCTGCTCGCGGCGCGGCGCCAGCCCCTCCCAGGCCGCCATGGCCGCGAAGATGGCGGCGAAGACCGAGAGCCGGACGAGCGGCTCGTTGGCGAGAAGGCTATCTGGCATTGGCACGATCCCACTGGTGCCCGCCGAGCCGCAGGCGCTTGACGGGGGGCTCATGATCAATCAATTTATTGCTTGAACGATTAAGGAATCACGGCGCGCGATGTCAAGCGGCAATCCCAAACGCGATCTCTATGCCCAGTTCGCCGCCGTCGCCAAGGCGATCGCCAACGAGCACCGCCTCGAGCTGCTGGAGCTGGTCGCCCAGGGCGAGCGCAGCGTGGAGGTGCTGGCCGAGCGATCGGGGCTCTCGGTCGCCAACGCCTCGCAGCATCTCCAGCACCTGCGCCGCGCCGGCCTCGTCACGGCGCGGCGGCAGGCCAAGTTCGTGCTCTACCGCCTCGCCGACGACGCCGTGCTCACCATGCTGGCGGGCATGCACAAGGTCGCCGAGCGCAACGTCGGCGAGGTTGACCGCATCCTGCGCAGCTACTTCCACGAGCGCGACGCCCTGGAGCCGATCTCGCGCGCCGAGCTCACCAGGCGCATGAAGCAAGGCCTCGTCACCGTCCTCGACGTCCGCCCCGAGGACGAGTTCGCCTTGGGCCACCTGCCCGGCGCCCGCAACGTGCCCCTGAGCCAGCTCAAGCGCCAGCTTGGGAAGCTCGACCGCAACACCGAGATCGTCGCCTACTGCCGCGGCCCTTACTGCGTGCTGTCCTTCGAGGCCGTGGCGCAGCTCAGGAAGCTGGGCTTCAAGGCGCGCAGACTCCAGGATGGGCTCCCGGAATGGAAAGCGGCGGGATTGCCGGTCGAGGCCTAAGCAGAGTTTCTTGACGACGCCAACGGACGGACCATTAGCTCCAGACTCCAGGACGGGGGCCGCAGGCTTCGCCCGTGCTGGAGGCACGCGCCAACCGGATCCCCCTCCCCCTTTTGTGGGGAGGGGTTAGGGGTGGGGGGACTCCCGACGGTATGAACCGGGCTGAGTCCTGACAGTTTAGACCGGGTTGATTCCTGACAGGTCACGCTTCGTCTGATTCGAGGGAGGATCAGGCGATGCCCTTCAGGGAGACCAATCCTGTGGCAGAGCGTA
>JBAPMW010000227.1:0-2515 GCA_049278815.1 Hyphomicrobiaceae bacterium | reverse complement strand
CAGCTCGTCGAGGCCAGCCCCATCGATGCTGGGTGATTCGGCCATGGGCCAAGCCGACTCGCACACTTCGAGTCGGCTGTGAATCCCTCGCCGGTCACACTCCCGCCCGCCGTTTTGCCCCTGTTACGCCCGAACCGGTCCGTGCCCATGCCCTGTTGAGGCGCCTGCACTCCGGCGACCCAACGGGAGCCTCCTCCCGCTTTTCGCCATGCGAGACTTCGCGTCGCACAAAACGTTAGCATATGCAGCAAACTTGTTGGCGCGACGCCACACTGGGGGTTTTCCTACGCGAAACCCGCTCTCGTACCATCGTCCAGATTGGGCTGGTGCCCTCGCTTCGGGTAGTAGTATACGCGACGAGTGGGAGGAAGCGTGCAAGGGCGCATCTCTTAAATGCAGACGACCGAAGTCGGGCAGCAGCGTCGGGGCCACACGGCCCCGACCGATATTTCCAACCCGAGCTACTTTCACAAGGTGGTGGACTGTCAGTGGGCATGTCCCAGCCACACGCCCGTGCCGGAGTACATCCGGCTGATCGCCCAGGGCCGCTACGCTGCCGCCTACATGCTGAACTGGGAGAGCAACGTGTTCCCCGGCATCCTCGGGCGCGTGTGCGACCGCCCGTGCGAGCCGGCCTGCCGACGCGTCCGGGTCGAGGAGAAGCCCGTCGCCATCTGCCGGCTGAAGCGCGTCGCCGCCGACTACAAGGGCGAGATCGACGCGTTCATGCCCGAGATCCCCGCCGAGAAGAACGGCAGGCGCATCGCGATGATCGGCGCCGGCCCCGCCTCCCTGACCGTGGCGCGCGATCTCATGCCGCTTGGCTACCAGGTCGTGCTGTTCGAGAAGGACGCCAAGCCCGGCGGGCTGATGCGCTCCAACATCCCCTCCTTCCGCCTGCCCGAGAGCGTGCTCGACGAGGAGGTCGACCGGGTGCTGAATTTCGGCATCGAGGCGCGCTTCGGCCACGAGATCGGGAGCCTCGCTGCGCTGCTGGCGGAGCCCTTCGATGCAGTCTTCATCGGCACCGGCGCGCCCAAGGGCAAGGACCTCGAGATTCCGGGCCGCAAGGAGGCGGCGGCCAACATCCACATCGGCATCGACTGGCTCACCTCGGTGGCGTTCAAGCACGTTGAGCGCATCGGCCGGCGCGTGGTGGTGATCGGCGGCGGCAACACCGCCATGGACTGCTGCCGCACCAGCCTGCGGCTCGGCGCCAGCGAGGTGACGGTCACGGTGCGCTCGCCGCGGCGGGTGATGAAGGCCTCGCCGTGGGAGATCGAGGACGCCGAGCACGAGGGCATCCCGATCCTTGACAACCATGCGCCCAAGGAATTCATCCTCGAGAAGGGCCGGCTCGTCGGCGTGCGCTTCCAGAAAATGACGGAGGTGGGCATCGACACCCGCGGCCGGCCGCGGCTGGAGCCGTCCGGCGAGGAGGTGGTGCTCGAGTGCGACGACGTGCTGCTCGCCATCGGCCAGGAGAACAGCTTCCCCTGGATCGAGCGCGACATCGGCATCGAGTTCGACGAGTGGAGCATGCCCAAGGTCGACAAGGTCACCATGATGTCGACCAGGCCCGGCGTGCTCTTCGGCGGCGACGCGGCCTGGGGGCCGGAGAACATCATCAAGGCGGTGGCACACGGCCATCACGCGGCCATCTCCATCGACCGCTACTGCCACGGCGAGCCGCTGGAGCAGCGGCCGCCGCCGGGTGCCACCCTCATCAGCCAGAAGATGGGCATCCACGAGTGGGCCTATAAGAACAGCTACGCCGCCCAGCACCGCACCGCCATGCCGCACGCCGACAAGGCCAGGGCGCTGCGCGACCTCAAGGTGGAGGTGGAGCTGGGCTTCGACGACAAGCTGGCCGCCAAGGAAGCGGAGCGCTGCCTCAACTGCGACGTGCAGACGGTGTTCTCCGCACCCTTGTGCATCGAGTGCGACGCCTGCATGGATATCTGCCCGGTCGATTGCATCAACTTCACCCGCAACGACGATGAGGCCGCGCTGCGCCAGGAGCTGCGCGTGCCCGCCCGCAACAAGTCGCAGGACCTCTACGTCTCCGCCCCGCTGAAGACGGGCCGCATCATGGCCAAGGACGAGGACGTCTGCCTGCACTGCGGGCTGTGCGCCGAGCGCTGCCCGACGGGGGCGTGGGACATGCAGAAGTTCGTCTACGTGGAGGCGCAGGCCTCACCGGCTTGCTTGACGCACCACAATGACTATCTGCGTTGACATGAAGATTCGTGAAATCGTGAAATCGCCAAATCGTGAAATCGATTTCACGACTTCACGATCTCACGACTTCACGATCAGGGGCTGACATGAGCGGCATCAACGACTTCGTGGTGAAGTTCGCCACCGTCAACGGCTCGGGCTCGGCGAGTGCCAACGGCATCTTCGCCAAGACGCTGTTCCGGATGGGGATCCCGGTGAGCCCGAAGAACATCTTCCCCTCCAACATCCAGGGCCTGCCGACCTGGTACGAGGTGAGGGTGTCCGAGGCGGGGCA
>JBAPMW010000226.1:0-2032 GCA_049278815.1 Hyphomicrobiaceae bacterium | reverse complement strand
ACGAAGGGGCAACCAGCAACTGCGCATGGCGGCGGCGAACCCGTGACCAGGCGCGACGATCAGGATCTGGCAGACTCGGTGTTTCGCTCCGCTCGATGTGCACTGCCGTTGTTGCCGGCTTGCGCCGCGCTTAGAGTGATATATCCTGAAGAACGCAACGAGCTTGTGTGTGGGGGTCGCCTTGGGTCTCGTTAGCTCTACTGTAGGGTTCGGTGAGGGGATTTTGTCATGAAGAAGCTTGTGCTCGCACTCGGCGTTTTTTTGACCTTGGGCTTGTCCGTTGTCGCCGCTTTCACGCTTGTGCCCTCCCGCAGCTTGCAAACTTTAGATGATACCCTGGTGCAGCACGTAGACCAGCGGTGCGGACCGGGCAAATACTTCTGCCCTGGCAAGGTCGCGGGCTGCTGCCCGAACGGGTGGGGCTGCGGATCAACGAATTGCATCCCGCCAAAGAAACAGCCGGTCCGTTACGGGAACTGCTATTGGGACGGCACCCGC
This sequence comes from Hyphomicrobiaceae bacterium, assembly GCA_049278815.1. GTDB lineage: Bacteria > Pseudomonadota > Alphaproteobacteria > Rhizobiales > Hyphomicrobiaceae > AWTP1-13. Next base: position 1,534 of record JBAPMW010000226.1, on the reverse strand, counting down.
CCAATCTGCGCGGGCAGCTGCAGACCCGGCTTCGTGGTGCGACAGAGGGAGGGCAGCGGTTGCGTGACCGGATCGCGAGTCTACTGTTGCGAGCCGATGGGCTCCATCTCTCAATACTAGTGCTTGAACGGTGAAAGGTCCGCGTAAACGCGGCTGGGCGACCATCCAGACATTCAACAGGGCCGCGGACCAACGGTCTCAGCCGGTCACAGTGCAGCTACAGCCACCCAGCGCCTATCGTGTAGCCGAGGGTACAGCCGATCAGCGCGCCGCCACTGGCGGAGTTGTTCGCCAAGGCCGGCATCGAGATCAGCACGGGCGAGGACGGGTGATCGGCGTTGGCGCGGTGCCTCCTTACCGTCAATCCTCATCGACCGACGCGAGCACCTTCCGCTCATACCAGATCGCGTAGAGTATCAGGAAGGCGATCCAGGATGCGACATGCCAGAGCGTCAGGGAGTGGGTGAGAGCCCAGCAGACCGCGAACAGAGTGGACGCGAGAGACACCACCAGCATCAGCATAGCCTGAAGAAATTCGGACATAGCCTGCACCCCGCGAAAATCGCCCTTGCCACTGCCGGACGCCATTGATCCGGCGTGGGCGCCTCCGATGTGGCGAGGAAACTACATTGCGCCCGCCTTTCCGTCGCCCCGCAGGCTCTCCCAATCGTTTGGAGGCCTCCAGACCGGCAGGCGAGCCGGCTTTCGTCGGGCTCCCATGGAACGAGAAATCGGGCGCCTCAACACTGCCCGTGAGGCGCCCGATACACACACACCCGATGTTGGGAGAGGCGGGGGGTGTGTGGCCCGCGAACGCCTGGACCTTAAGGGGCGAAGGGTGGGGGTAGGGGAAGGCCCGGCGCCTACGTTAACGTTGCCGGCACACGGCGGTTCCAGTCCAGCTGGCACCCGCCTTCCACCTCACCCGTAGGGGTTCCCGCTGAACCCGACAAGCCCGACAAGCGCGCCGCGTCGGGGCCAGGCAAGTAGAGCCAATGACCCAGCCGGCGGGGTTGCATGCCGAGCCATTGGCAGAAGGGACGCGGAGAGGCCGTCCGTGCGCATCCCCCCTAGCATGCATAAGCGCACACCCCCTTCTGACCGGCGATATTCGGGAAGTACCTACTGTGGATAATTCGCCCAGTACCGGGACGCGCAGCTGAGCCCGCGAGCCCGGCAATGGCGCCCGCGGCTCCGACATGGGCGGCACGCCATCGCTCAGCCGGCCGGTACACCTCGCGCCATGGAACAAGGCCCCGGCGCGGGCCGGGGCCGCTACCAGAGTGCGCGCAAGATCATCTCGCGGTGTGCGCGGATCAGCCTCAAGGTTTCCTCGAATTGGCGAAGAATCGTGCGGGCATCCGACGCATCGACGCCACCTTTTTCCAGCCGCTCAACCAAACGCCGTTGTCTCGCAATGAGTTCTAGGCTTCGGGCGATGTCCCGGTCCGCCTCGGCCACGTGCCGCTTGTGCATATCATCGCCCAAGACACGCCCCTCCGCGCATCCGGCTGGTGACTGCAACCTATTCCAC
>JBAPMW010000225.1:0-1663 GCA_049278815.1 Hyphomicrobiaceae bacterium | reverse complement strand
GGTTCTCCCACCTCCCCAAGGGCATCGCTCATGACCGAGACCAAGGCGCGGGCCGGCAACTTCTTCGAGGACTTCGCCGTTGGGCAGGTGCTCACCCACGCCACCCCGCGCACCCTCACCGCGGGCGACGTGGCCGTCTACAACGGCCTCTACGGCCCGCGCTTCGCCGTGCAGTCGTCCGACGCCTTCGCCCAGGCGATCGGCTACCCCCGGGCGCCCGTGGACGACCTCCTCGTCCTCCACACCGTGTTCGGCAAGACGGTGCCCGATGTCTCGCTCAATGCCGTCGCCAATCTCGGCTATGCCGAGGGCCGCTTCCTCAAGGCCGTCTATCCGGGCGATACCCTGAGCGCCACCTCGAAGGTGATCGGCCTGCGCGAGAACTCCAGCCGCGCCTCGGGCGTCGTCTATGTGCGCACCGCCGGCCGCAACCAGAACGGGGAGCCGGTGCTGGAGTATGTGCGCTGGGTGATGGTGAGGAAGGGCGATGCCGCCAGCCCGGCCCCCGCCGCGGTGGTGCCCGAGCTTGCCGAGCGGGTCGACCCGGCGGTGCTGGGCGCGGCCGTGCCCCGGATCGACGCGGGTCGCTACGACCTCGCCCTCGCCGGCGCCCCGCACCGCTGGGGCGACTACACGCAAGGCGAGCGCATCGACCACATCGACGGCATGACCCTGGAGGAGGCTGAGCACCAGATCGCCACCCGCCTCTACCAGAACACCGCCAAGGTGCACTTCAACCTGCACGAGCAGGCGCAGGGCCAGCTCAAGCGCCGGCTCGTCTATGGCGGCGTGGTGATCTCGCTCGCCCGCGCCCTCTCCTGCAACGGCCTCGTCAACGCCTTCCACATCGCCGCCCTCAACGCCGGCCGCCACGTGGCCCCCTGCTTCGCGGGCGACACGGTCTATGCCTGGTCGGAGGTGCTGGAAAAGGCGCAGCTGCCCGGCCGCAGCGATGTGGGCGCGCTGCGGGTGCGGCTGGTGGCGGCGAAGAACCGCCCCTGCGGTGATTTTCCCTTGCGGAACCCCGCCGGCGCGTACGTGGAAGGCGTCATCCTCGATCTCGATCTCTGGCTGGTGATCCCCCGGTGACCCTCAGCTGATTTCACCCTGGCTGACGCGGGCAGCCGCTCCCATATAATGGGGCCGAATAGGTGTCAGACCCTCTGGGTCTGGGCTCCAACGCTGTTGCGGTACGGTATCAGACCCAGAGGGTCTGACACCTCACGAAGGATCGAACGATGCCGTCGAACTTCGCCAAGACCGGCCTGTTGCTGGCTGTCCTGACGGGCATTCTCGTCGCCATGGGCGGCCTCGTAGGCGGCGCCACCGGGGCGCTGATCGCCTTCGTCGTTGCGGCGGCCATGAACCTGTTCAGCCTGTGGCAGTCGGACAAGATGGTGCTGCGCATGTACGGCGCCGAGGAGGTCGACGAGCGCACGGGCGGCGAATACTACGCCATGGTGCGGGACCTCGCCCAGCGCGCCGAGCTGCCGATGCCGCGCGTCTATATCATGCACAGCCCGCAGCCCAACGCCTTCGCCACTGGCCGCAACCCGCAGAACGCGGCCGTGTGCGCCTCCACCGGCCTCATCGAGGCGATGTCGCGCGAGGAGCTGGCGGGCGTGATGGCGCACGAGCTGGCGCACGTGAAGAACTACGACAC
>JBAPMW010000224.1:0-13730 GCA_049278815.1 Hyphomicrobiaceae bacterium | reverse complement strand
AGTGATCTTGGCACGGCATGCACCATCGGTTCACCTCTGATCCGCCGGTTCCAAGCCCAGAGCAGCCTCGCAGCGCACGATCCAGGCGCGCACGTCGGGGCGGGACGACAGGTCGAAGCCGCCCTCGTGCGCCAGGCGCGTGTAGGGCAGCAAGGCAATGTCGGCAATTGTCATGGTCTCGCCGACCAGCCACGTCCCCTCGTTTAGCATGTCGTCCATCAGGTCGAGCGCGGCCTCGCCGCGCTCCACCCGCCAAGCCTCGCGCTGGTCGAGCGAGCGCTTGAGGTAGACGATGTGATAGCGCGTGGTGGCGATGTAGGGCTCGTGGCTGTACTGCTCCCAGAACAGCAGCTCGTCGATCTTGGCCTGTGTGAACGCGTCTTCCGGCAGCAGCGCGCTGCCGCGGGCCAGGTAGCGGATGATGGCGTTGGACTCGGCGAGACGGCGGCCGTCGTCGAGCTCCACGGCCGGGATGCGGCCCATTGGGAAGCGCGCCCGGTACTCGGGCGTCCCGGTCTCTCCCTTCATGATGTCGACGGGCACCCAGGTATACGGCAGGCCCAGATGGTCCGCCGTGTACTTGACCTTGAGGCAGTTGCCGGAACCCAGGTCGCCGAAGATCTTCATTGCACGTGCTTATCCGCCTGCGCGCCGGGAGCGCGCGGTCGTTGACCTCGCGCCCTGTTGCCTTGCTAGCCCTTCTCCGCCCTGAGGCCGATCTCGATCATCTCGAGCCCCGTCGGGTCGGCGGCCTGCTGCCTCGCCATCTCCATCAGCGCCTGGCGGTACTCGACCGGCATGACCTTCTTGAACCTGGGCAGATACTCCGCCCAATTCTCCAGGATGGTGCGGGCCCGCGCCGAGTTGGTGTAGTGCGCGTGCCGGGTGATGAGCTGATGCAGCCGCTGGGCGTCCTGGCCCGTGAGATCTTGCATCACATCGACCAGGCCGTGGCTTTCGAGGTCGCCCGCCTGGTTGGAGAGGCGGCGCATCACCTCCTCCTCGGCCTCTACAGGCTCCAGGTCGATCATGGCGAGGTTGCAGCGCTGCTCGAAGGTGCCGTCCTCGTCCAGCACATAGGCGATGCCGCCCGACATGCCGGCCGCGAAGTTGCGGCCGGTTGCGCCGATGACGACCACCACGCCGCCGGTCATGTACTCGCAGCCGTGGTCGCCCGTGCCCTCCACCACCGCAATGGCGCCGGAGTTGCGCACGGCGAAGCGCTCGCCGGCGACGCCGCGGAAGTAGCACTCGCCGGCGATGGCGCCGTAGAGCACCGTGTTGCCGACGATGATGCTCTCCTCCGGCACGATCCCAGAGCTGGGGTCGGGCCGCACGATCAGCCTGCCGCCCGAGAGGCCCTTGCCGACGTAGTCGTTGGCCTCGCCGACGAGGTCGAGCGTGACGCCCTGCGCCAGCCAGGCGCCGAAGCTCTGGCCGGCCGTGCCCTTGAACGACAGCCAGACGGTGTCCTCCGGCAGCCCGCCATGGCCGTAGCGCTTGGCCACCTCGCCCGAGAGCATCGCGCCGGTGGTGCGGTCGCGGTTGCAGATCGCCAGCTCGTGGCGCACCGGCTTCCTCTGATCGAGCGCCGGCTTGGCGAGCGCGATCAGCTTGTTGTCGAGCACCTTGTCGAGGCCGTGGTCCTGCCGCTCGCTGTTATGGATGGCGACGGTGGCCGGCATCTCGATCTTGTGGAACAGCTTCTCGAAGTCGAGCCCGCGCGCCTTCCAGTGGCTGATGGCCCGCTCCTTGTCGAGGCACTGGGACTGGCCGATCATCTCGTTGAAGGTGCGATAGCCGAGCGCGGCCATGATCTCGCGCACCTCCTCGGCGACGAAGAAGAAGTAGTTGATGGCGTGCTCAGGCTGGCCCTTGAACCTGGCGCGCAGCACCGGATCCTGGGTAGCCACGCCCACCGGACAGGTGTTGAGGTGGCACTTGCGCATCATGATGCAGCCCAGCGCGATGAGGGGCGCCGTGGCGAACCCGAACTCGTCGGCGCCCAGCATGGCGCCGATCACCACGTCGCGGCCGGTGCGCACGCCGCCGTCCACCTGCACGGCGATGCGGCCGCGCAGGCGGTTGGCCACCAGCGTCTGGTGCGTCTCGGCGAGGCCGATCTCCCAGGGCGAGCCGGCGTGCTTGATCGAGGTGAGCGGCGAGGCGCCGGTGCCGCCCTCGAAGCCGGCGATCGTCACATGGTCGGCGCGCGCCTTGGCGACGCCGGCCGCGACCGTGCCGACGCCCACCTCGGAGACGAGCTTCACCGACACGTCGGCGGCGGGATTGACGTTCTTCAGGTCGAAGATGAGCTGCGCCAGGTCCTCGATGGAGTAGATGTCGTGGTGCGGCGGCGGCGAGATGAGGCCCACGCCCGGCGTCGAGTGGCGCACCCTGGCGATGATCTTATCCACCTTGTGGCCAGGCAGCTGGCCGCCCTCGCCGGGCTTGGCGCCCTGCGCCATCTTGATCTGCATCATGCTGGAGTTGACGAGGTATTCGGCCGTCACTCCGAACCGCCCCGACGCCACCTGCTTGATGGCCGAGCGCAGGGAGTCGCCGTTCGGCAGCGGCTTGAAGCGGTCCGCCTCCTCGCCGCCCTCGCCGGTGTTCGACTTGCCGCCGATGCGGTTCATGGCGATGGCGAGCGTGGTGTGGGCCTCGCGCGAGATCGAGCCGAAGCTCATGGCACCCGTCGAGAAGCGCTTGACGATGGCGGCTGCGGGCTCCACCTCCTCCAGCGGCACCGGCTTGCGCTTGAGGTCCTCGGCGCTCTTGATGCGGAACAGGCCGCGCAGCGTCATGAGCTGCTCGGACTGGTCGTTGATCTGCTGCGCGAACGAGCGGTACTTGTCGGGCAGGTTGCCGCGCACGGCGTGCTGCAGGTCGGCGACCACGCTGGGGCGCCACATGTGCGCCTCGCCGCGGATGCGGTAGGCGTACTCGCCGCCTACGTCGAGGTCATGCTCCAGGGTCGGCACGCTGCCGAAGGCGAGCCGATGGCGCTCGGCGGTCTCGCGCGCGATCTGGCGCAGGCCGATGCCTTCCACCTGTGTGTGGGTGCCCGTGAAGTACTTCCTCACGAAGGACGACTTGAGGCCCACCGCGTCGAAGATCTGGGCGCCGCAGTAGGACTGGTAGGTGGAGATGCCCATCTTGGACATCACCTTCAGCAGCCCCTTGTCGATGGCCTTGATATAGCGCTTCTGCGCCTCCTTGAGGGTGAGCTGCTCGTCGAGCTCGGGCAGCAGCTGCTCCAGCGTCTCGAAGGCCAGATAGGGGTTGATCGCCTCCGCGCCGTAGCCCGCCAGCACGGCGAACTGGTGGACCTCGTGTGCCTCGCCGGTCTCCACGACGAGGCCCACCCGGGTGCGCAGGCCCTGGCGGATCAGGTGATGATGCACGGCCGAGGTGGCCAGCAGCGAAGGTATCGGGATGCGGTCCGGGCCTGCCGCGCGGTCGGACAGGATGATGATGTTGTATTCACGCGAGCGCACCGCCTCCTCGGCCTCGGCGCACACCACGTCGACCGCGGCCATCATTCCGGTGGCACCCTTCTCGGCCGCATAGGTGATGTCGATCGTGACCGAGGAGAACTGGTTGTCCTTCACCTGGCCGATGCTGCGGACGCGCTCCAGGTCCTCGTTGGTGAGGATCGGCTGGTACACCTCCAGGCGCTTGACCTTGGCGGTGCCTTCGAGATCGAGCAGGTTCGGCCGTGGCCCGATGAAGGAGACGAGGCTCATCACCAGCTCCTCGCGGATCGAGTCGATGGGCGGGTTCGTCACCTGGGCGAAGTTCTGCTTGAAGTAGGTGTGCAGCAGCTTGGGCTTCGACGACAGCACCGAGACGGGCGTATCCGTGCCCATGGAGCCCACCGCCTCCTGGCCGGTATGGGCCATGGGCGCCATCAGGAACTTCAGGCTCTCCTGCGTGTAGCCGAACATCTGCTGCATATCGAGCAGCGCCACGTTGGTGCGCTTGCGCGCGCCCTGCCTGGGCAGCGGCAGATCGCCCACCTGGATCTGCGTGCGCTTCAGCCACTGCTCGTAGGGGTAGCGCGTGGCGAGATCGGCCTTCAAATCATCGTCGGAGATGATCCTGCCATGCTCCAGGTCGATGAGCAGCATCTTGCCGGGCTGCAGCCGCCACTTGCGCGCGATATTCTCCTCCGGAACCGGCAGCACGCCGGCCTCGGACGACATGATGACCCGGCCGTCCTTGGTGACGAGATAGCGTGCGGGACGCAGGCCGTTGCGATCCAGTGTGGCGCCGATCTGGCGACCGTCGGTGAAGGCCATGGCGGCGGGGCCGTCCCATGCCTCCATCAGGCAGGCGTGATACTCGTAGAACGCCCGCCGCTTGGCATCCATCAGCGGGTTGCCGGCCCATGCCTCGGGGATCAGCATCATGGCGGCATGGGCGAGGCTGTAGCCGCCCATCACCAGGAACTCCAGCGCGTTGTCGAAGCAGGCGGTATCCGACTGGCCCTCGTAGGAGATGGGCCAGAGCTTCTTGATGTCGCTGCCGAAGAACGGCGTCGACACAGACGCCTGCCGCGCCGCCATCCAGTTGACGTTGCCCCGCAGCGTGTTGATCTCGCCGTTGTGGGCGACCATGCGGTAGGGATGGGCGAGCTTCCACGACGGGAAGGTGTTGGTGGAGAAGCGCTGGTGCACCAGCGCCATGGCCGATGCGAGCCTCGGGTCGGTCAGGTCCCTGTAGTACTTGGGCACCTGGTAGGACAGGAACATGCCCTTGTAGACCAGCGTCCGGCTCGACAGCGATACGGTGTAGTGGCCGATGTCGCGGTCCTTGTAGGCATAGTAGATGGCGTTGGAGACGACCTTGCGGATGAGATAGAGACGCCGCTCGAACTCTTGGCTGTCCTCCATGCCCTCGGGCCGGCCGATGAAGATCTGCCGGTGCATCGGCTCGACCGCCTTCACCATCTCCGAGAGACAGGAGTTGTCCACCGGCACGGAGCGCCAGCCGAGGAACTCCAGCCCCTCCTCGCGGATGATGCGCATCCACACGCGCTCGCAGTGGGCGCGCAGCCGCTCGTCCTGCGGCATGAACAGGTGGCCGACGGCGTAGTGGCCGGGCTTGGGCAGCTTGATCTTGAGCCGCGCGCACTCCTCGGCCAGGAACTCGTGCGGAATTTGAATGAGAATGCCGGCGCCGTCGCCGGCGATCGGGTCGGCGCCCACCGCGCCGCGGTGCTCGACGTTGCACAGGATAGCCAGCGCATCCTGCACCAGCTGATGCGATTTGCCGCCTTTGAGATCGGCGATGAAGCCGACGCCGCAGGCGTCGTGCTCGCGCCGCGGATCGAACAGTCCTTGGGCCTCGGGGAAGAAGGGCACAGCTCCGGGCTGCTGCGCGGTCATGACACTCTCCCATATGGCGGCGCGGAGCTGACGCCGCCCGCACCGCATGCACCTCGGCCTTTCACCTCCAGAGCGGGCTCGGCGCGCGCGATCCCTCCCAAAATGGGATGGAGCGCGACCGGGGGATGCGCGGAGCCGAGCGTCGCCACCCACATCCTAGCCGCTTGCAGGACGCCACCCCCTCCGCCTTCCAGCTCGGAGAGGCTCCCTATTGGTGCGTCCGTGCGGCCGTAGCGCCGCCCTTACTCTGGTCTTTGCGGGATTGCCGCCGCACGATATCCGCTGCCGTCCTGCTGCCTCGGCACCGTGCTTCGCACAAGCCAACCCGCAATAAAGGACAGCTTAGCTGACCCAAATTGAACCTGCAAAGGTGATTTTCAGGGTGTGACAGGATATTTTGCCCGAGCACCGCGCACCCTCAGCCTGCCACCGAATTGTGGCCCTTGCACGCACGCCCTGAAGGACGTCTGAATCACCATGCCCGCCAAGAAGCGGATTTTGCCCTACGGCACCTGGCCGTCGCCCGTTACGCCGCAGCTCGCCGCCCGTACCGCCGGCCGCACCGGCTCGCTGCAGGCCGGCGACGGCGCCGTCTACTGGAGCGAGCCGCGCCCGGAAGAGCAGGGCCGGCAGGTCATCGTCCGCGCGGGCACAGACGGCCGGCGGGAGAATATCCTCCCCGCCCCGTATTCGGCTCGCTCGCGCGTGCACGAGTACGGCGGCGGCGAGCTCACGGTCGCGGGTGACACGGTCTACTTCGTCAACGACAAGGACCAACAGGTCTATGTGCTGGCGTCGGGCGGGCAGCCGCAGAAGCTCACGGACGCGCCCCGCACCCGCTTTGCCGATCTGATGCTGGATGCCACCCGCGAGCGCCTGATCGGCGTTGCCGAGACGCATGTGCCGCCGGAGCGTGGCGGCGCCCACAGCCTGCCGGCCAATACCCTGGTGGCCGTCGCGCTCGGCGGCGCGGAGCGCGGGCGCGTCAGGGAGCTGGCGGCCGGCCGCGACTTCTACGCCAGCGCCCGCGTCTCACCTGATGGCGCTTCGCTCGCCTTCATCGCCTGGGACCTGCCGGACATGCCGTGGGACAGCGCCGCGCTCTACGTCGCGCGTGTCCGCAACGACGGCAGCCTGGGCCGCCCCAGCCGCATCGCCGGAGGCAAGGGCGGCAAGGGCAGCGCCGTCTTCCAGCCGGAGTGGGGGCCGGACGGCCATCTCTACTTCGCCTGGGACGAGTCCGGCTGGGGCTCGCTCTACCGCTGGAACGGCGAGCGCGTGTCGCTCGTCCTCAAGGTACCGCGCACGGAGCTGTGGCGGCCGCAGTTCGCGTTCGCCTTGCGCTGCTTCGCGATCGGCCCCGACGGCAACCTCTGCGCCGCGCTCCTCAAGGACGGCCTGCCGCTGCTGGAAGCCGGCACGTTGGGCGCAGGCAAGCTCGTAGCGCAGCGCGTGGCGCCGAGGGACGCGGCGCGCATCGAGGGGCCGGTCGCGGTCGGCAACCGCTTCGCCGCCGTCGTCAGCCCGCCGCTGGCGATGCCGGCGGTGATGTGGCTCGACCGCGGCCGCCTCAAGCCGGTCGCGCCGACGCCGCCAGCCGGGGTCGATCCGGGCTACCTCAGCCGCGGGAAGGTGTGCGAGCTCCGCAACGCGAAGCGCGAGAAGGTGCTCGCCATCCACTACCCGCCCAGGAACGCGGATCACGACGGCCCCAGGGGCGCCCTGCCACCGGCGCTGGTGCTCGCCCACGGCGGCCCCACCAGCATGACCGACGCCAGCCTGAAGATGCGCGTGCAGTTCTATACGAGCCGCGGCTTCGCCGTGGTGGATGTCAACTATGGCGGCAGCACCGGTTTCGGCCGCGCCTACCGCGAGCGCCTCAACGGCCAGTGGGGCATCGCCGACGTGGCCGACTGCGCTTCCGCCGCGCGCTTCCTGGCGCGCGAGGGCCTCGCCGACCCCGACATGATCGCCATCGCCGGGGGAAGCGCCGGGGGCTATACGACGCTGATGGCGCTGGCCACCACCAAGGTTTTCGCCGCCGGCGCGAGCCACTACGGCATCTCCGACCTTGGCCTGCTGATGGAGCACACCCACAAGTTCGAGTCGGGCTACCTGCACCGCCTGCTCGGCACCACGCCTTCCAAGTGGAAGGCCGTATGCGCCGAGCGCTCCCCCCTCACCCTGATCGACGGCATCACCGCCCCCGTCATCCTGTTCCAGGGCCTCGACGACAAGGTGGTGCCGCCGGAGCAGTCGCGCCTCATCGTTGAGAAGCTCAAGGCCCGCGGCATCGACGTCGCCTGCCACGAGTACGCGGGCGAGGGGCACGGCTTCCGCAAGGCCGAGACCATCGTCGCCGTGCTGGAGGCGGAGCTGGCGTTTCTGCGGCGGGTGATGGGGGTGGGGTAGTCGGAAGACACGGCAACGCAAACGCTGCACGGTCGATAGGAGCTTGACTTTGTACGTCTTCAGTTCCTAAATAGGAACATAAGTTCCTAATCGCGGAGCACCCCGTGAAGTACGACCCGCTGCGCCGCTACCTGCGTCAGCAGACACGAAGCCGCGTTCCGATGACCTTTCAGGAGATCGAATCGATCATCGGTGTACCGCTTCCCGCCTCTGCGCGCAGACATCGCCCCTGGTGGGCGAACGACGCAAGGGGCCATGCCCATGCCGACGCGTGGCTGGGTGAGGGGTTTCGCACCGAGGAGGTGGACATGGAGGGTGAAAAGCTCGTCTTTGTACGCGCGCCGAGCTTGGCGCACGCGCCGAGCGTGGCGGGGCAGGGAATGGAGGAGAGCATGGCAACATACACCCAGCATGACGCGGGCGCTCAGCATCCCATGATCGGCGCGCTGAAAGGCCTGTTGTGGATCGACCGCACGCTCGACCTTACCAAGCCCGCGCTCGATTCCGACGAATGGGAGCAGCTTCTCAACGAGAAGTACGGCACGGATGAACGCGGGACATGAATGTGCAGGTCCTGCTCGATACCAACGCCGCGATCTTTGCCGTCGAGGGCACGCTCAGGCCGGCGGCAGCATCGCTCCTGACGCAGAAGTTTCGCGACGGCGAAACCGTGCTGCTCTCCCCGATCACCGGCTGGGAGCTCGGCCTCCTGTTCGCGCGCGGTCACCTGCGAGCTGCCATTCGGCCGCGCGAATACCTCCGCCGCCTCACGTCCATCCCGGGCATAGCGATGGCGTGCCTCAGCGCGGAGGTTCTGTTGGATTCGTCGTTCTTGCCCGGCGCACCGCCGCGCGATCCCGCGGACCGCATCATCGCTGCGACGGCGCGCGAGCATGGCTACACCGTGATGACGCGCGACGCTGCCCTGCTCGCCTACGCGCGCGAGGGCCATTTGAGCGCAGTGGAGTGCTGACATTCCGTAGGGTGGATTAGGGCGAAGCCCGTAATCCGCCATTCTTGCTCACAAATGGCGGATTACGCGCTGCGCGCTAATCCGCCCTACCAGCCCTGCCCCCTCCGCCGGCCCGTCCCCCCGCCACGGCCTGGTGCAGCAGCAGCACGGGGATAAGCCCGACGAGGACGATCATCAGGGCGCCGGGGGTGGCGGCCTCGAACTGCTCCAGGCCGGCGTAGCTGTAGACGTGGGTGGCGAGGGTCTCGAAGTTGAAGGGGCGCATGAGGAGGGTGGCGGGCAGCTCCTTCATGGCGTCGACGAAGACGAGGAGCGCGGCGGCGCCGAGCGCAGGGGCAAGCAGGGGGATGTGCACGCGCCAGAGCGCCGACAGCGCCGTCTCGCCCAGCGTGCGCGCTGCCGCATCGAGGTTGGGGGAGAGGCGGGCGAAGCCCGCCTCCAGCGCCGCGAGCGCCACCGCCAGGAAGCGGATGGCGTAGGCGAGCACGATGACGAACAGGCTGCCCGAGAGCAGAAGCCCGCTGGAGATGCCGACGCTCGCCCGGAGCAGGGCATCGAGCCGGTTGTCGAAGGCGGCGAGCGGGATGATGAGGCCGAGCGCCAGCACCGTGCCCGGCAGCGCGTAGCCGAGGCTGGCGCTCGCCACCGCCGTCCGCACCACGGCATTGGGAGCAATCCGTTGGGCGTAGGCCAACAGCAGGCCGAGCGCCACGGTCACAGCCGCGGCGACCGCAGCTACCCCGATGCTGTTGCACGCCGCCTGCCAGAAGCCGGTGTCGAGGACCTCCGACACGTGCGCCGTCGCCTGCGCCGCCAGCAGGGCGCACGGCGCCACGAAGCCCACAACCACCGGCAGCGCGCAGAACCCGGCGGCAGCCGCGCCGCGCCAGCCGTCCAGGTCCGTGAAGGGAATCGCGCGGTAGCGGCCCGTGCTGTGGTGGAAGCGGCTCTCTCCGCGCGCGGCGCGCTCGGCCAGCACCAGCGCCACCACGATGACGAGCGCCACCAGGGCGATCTGCGCCGCCCCGCCGAGGTTGGATTGCTGCAGCCACGTGGTGTAGATGCTGACGCTCAGCGTGCGCACGCCCAGGTACTGCGTGGCGCCGAGGTCGTTGAGGCACTCCATGGCCACCAGCGCCACGCCGCCCGCCAGCGCTGGCCGCGCCAACGGCAGCGCCACCGACCACAGCACCCCGGCCGGGGTGCGCCCCAGCGTGCGCGCCACCTCCAGCACGCATACCGACTGCTGCACGAAGCTCGCGCGCGCCGACAGGTAGACGTAGGGATAGAGCACCGCTGACAGAATTAAAATGGCGCCGCCCATGCTGCGCACCTCGGGGAACCAGTAGTCCCTGGCCGACTGCCAGCCGAACAGCGCGCGCAGCACGCCCTGCACGGGACCCGTGTAGTCGAGCAGCTCCACGTAGGCATAGGCCACGATGTAGGTCGGCACGGCCAGCGGCAACACCAGCAGGCGGTCGAGCAGCGCCCGCCCCGGAAAGCGGCACATGGTGACGAGCCAGGCGGTGCAGGCCCCGAATGCAAGAGTGAGCAGGCCCACACCGAGCAGCAGGACGGCGGTGTCGAGGAGCGCCGACGGCAGCACGGTGCGCGCCAGCTGCGGCCAGACGTTGGCCGGAGCCGTAAAGGCGAGCGCGGCAATGGTGGCCAACGGCAGCGCCAGAACGGCGGCCGACAGGGCAGGAAACGCCGTCCAGAAGGGTGAGGCAGAGCGTAGCCGCCACCAGGACGCGATGGCTTCCCCATAGCTGCGCAGCCGAGGCAGGCGCCCAGGCTGGCTCCTACGCTGGCGCAGGCGTGGCGGGGCGACCCGATGGGAGCGAGCGGGCTCGATCATGGCCCGACCCTATCAGGTTCGGTCGTCCTGTGCGCCCTGCGCACGGTGTCTCGCAAAAAGCAGGTTGCAGGTCCCGGCGCGGGGCACGGAGGAGGTCCCACCCGCCGGGACCTGAAACCAGGGAGTTGCCAGGGAGTGCTAAGCTCGGCGTCCGGACTTGAAATCGCAGATCACGGCCGACCTCTGATGAGCGCCGGCCTGGGGCTCTGCCATCGCTGCAACGTACCGGCAGAGACTGGCCAGCCTCTCTCTCTCGGCAGGCGGCAATCTCTCAACGTCCTGTCTGCGCACAGCGACCAGCAGCGCAGCCACCTTGGTTGCAATGGACATGTCGCTCCGCTCCTAGGCGAGTCGCCCGCCGGCCAGGACCATTTCGTCTCGGTTGGGAATATGCGACAAGACTCTTGCGCAACTTTGCCGCAATTGTATCGAATCGTGACAGCGCTTCGCCTGCCTCTCACTGAGGGGCGCCGCGGGGCGTTTTTCGGCTGGGGATTTGCCCGATGACGCCTCTGGGTCCTGCGACCACCGCAGAATCGCAGGCAGGTTTGGAGAACGAGCGGCGCCGCTTCGCGCTGCTCCAGGCCGGCCTCGACGTGATCGACCAGGGCCTCACCGTGATGGACAGCGACCTGAATCTCGTCGCCGCGAATCGCGGTCTATTGAGGCTGTTCGGGTTTCCGCCGGAGATGGCGCGCGTCGGCACCCCGTTCGCCGACTTCATACGCTACGGTGCCGAGCGCGGAGAGTTCGGCGAAGTCGACGTCGAGGAGCTCGTGGCCGACCGGGTCCGACTCGTCCGCCAATTCAAGCCGCACTACATGGAGCGCGTCCGGCCCGACGGCACCATCATCGCCATCAGAGGCTTGCCGCTCCCCAACGGCGGCTGGGTGACGATCTATACGGACATCACGGAGCAGCGCACGCATGAGCGCCTGATCCAGGAGCGCAACGAGGAGCTTGACCGCCGCGTGCGCGAGCGCACCGCGGCGCTGGAGGCCGCCAACGCCGAGCAGAAGCGCCTGGAGGCCGTGCTCGTGCACGCCCAGAAGATGGAGGCGGTGGGCGAGCTGACAGGCGGGCTGGCGCACGACTTCAATAACCTGCTCACGATCATAATCAGCAATCTTGCGGTGCTGCGCGATCAAGCGGGGTCGGCGGGCATGATGGAGTTCATCCGGCCCGCGTTCATCGCTGCCCTCAAGGGTGCGGACATCACCCGGCGCCTGCTGGCGTTTGCGCGCCGACAGAGGCTCGAGCCGCGCATCGTGGAGGTCAATAGTCTCCTTGGCAATCTGATCTCGCTGTCGCGTCACTTCCTGCCCTTGACGATCCCCATCTCGGAGCTTGCGCCGTTCGAGCTCTACACGCGCGTAGACCCCCAGCAGCTTGAGCAAGCCTTTCTCAATCTTGTGCTGAACGCCCGCGACGCCATGCACCGTGGCGGCAGCCTTATGGTGCGCAGCGCGAGCCGGCTCGTTCACAAGGCGGAATCCGCCGAGCTTGAGCTCACGCCAGGGCGCTATGTCGAGATCAGCGTCAAAGACACGGGCAAGGGGATGGACCCGGCCACGCGGTCACGCGTTTTCGAGCCGTTCTACACAACCAAGCAGTTCGGCTCGGGCAGCGGCCTCGGCCTGTCGATGGTCTACGGCTTCGTGAAGCAGTCGGGGGGAGCTGTCCACGTTGACAGCACGCCCGGGAGAGGCACGACCGTGACGCTGCTGCTGCCGGCAAGCCCGGCACCTACGCGACCCGATGCATACCCGTTGCCGGGCTCGCGCCAAAGCGTGGGCTCCTCGCGTCTCGTCCTGCTGGTTGAGGACGATGCCGACGTGCGCACGGCGATCCGCCGTCTGCTCACCGACATCGGACACATGGTGATCGAGGCACCCGCGGGCGATGAGGCCCTGGCGATCATCGACAGCGTTCCGGAGCTTTCGGTCCTCGTCTCCGACATCGTGATGCCAGGCGCCATGGACGGGCGGCGCCTTGCCGAGCTCGCCAAGCAGAGACGGCCGGCACTGCGCGTGGTGCTCGTCACGGGATATGCCGAGGGGCTGGACGCGCACGGTGGTCGGCATCGGGCGTTTACGGTGCTGCGGAAGCCCTGTACCAAGGAAGAGCTCGCGGCAGCCATCGAGGCGGCACCATAATGACGGACAGCTCTGAAGCCACGCGACAGACCCAGGGCCGGATCGTCTACGTCGTCGAGGACAACCTGGAGATCGGCCGTCTGGTCTGCGCGACGCTCGACGAGCATGGCTTTCGCTCGGAGCACTTCCTGACGGGCGCGAACTTCTTGCACGGGCTGAAAAGGAAAGCGCCGGCGGTCTCGGTGATCGACCTCACTCTTCCCGACCTGGACGGCTTGCAGCTCATTCGCGAGGTGCAGTCGGTCTCCGACAGCGCCATCCTCGTTCTGACTGGCCGGGACAGCGTGGAGGAACGCATTCTCGGGCTCGAGCTCGGCGCCGACGACTATATGGTCAAGCCGTTCGAGCCGCGCGAGGTGGTGGCGCGCGTGAACACCATCCTGAGGCGACTGGAGCGCAAGGACGTGACGCTCAGGACCGCCCGCTTCGGCGACTGGACCTTCGAGGAGAGCTGCAACCGCCTCACGGCGGCAGGCGGCCGCGAGGTCGAGCTGTCCGTGGCGGAGGCCCGTCTGCTCGCGACCATGCTCAAACGTCCCAACCGCATCCTCAATCGCACCGATCTGCTGGACGCCGGAGGTCGCGAGCCCCTCGACCGCAGCATCGACGCCCGCATCTCGCGCCTCAGGCGCAAGCTGCAGCCCGAGGGGGAGGAGGACGACAAGGAGGAGAAGATCATCAAAACGGTCTACGGCGCGGGCTACATGCTGGTCGCCAAGGTGGAGTGGGAGTAGGAAGTAGGGCGGGTTAGTTAGGCCGCAGGCCGTAACCCGCCACTGTCATGGCGTTGAGCTCGCCAATGTCGGGTTATGCGCTATCGCGCTAACCCGACCTACACCGGCACCACTACACCGGCACCACCCGGTCCTTGCCGAAGGCGATGGTGACGCGGGTGCCGCGGCCTGGGGCGCTGTCGACGATCAGGGTGGCGCCGTTGG
>JBAPMW010000223.1:0-8352 GCA_049278815.1 Hyphomicrobiaceae bacterium | reverse complement strand
CATCAAATCAGCGCGAAACCAGTACTGCCCTAGGCGAGCTACATATTCGACCGGCACCTTCTGATTTTTCGCCATCCCCGATGCCCATATCGCACCATGCGGCGTCATTCAAAACCGCAATTTTCAGGTGCCAAATCAGTGCAAAAAGTGCTCTAAGCCATTGAATTAAAACAAAAACACGAAGGCTTTACAGTCCGTCCCCTTTAGCCACTCGGGCACCCCTCCAAATACGGGGTCGAACCCCGGCAACCGCCGCATCTCGCAAACAAAACCGCCCCGCCGTCACCGGCAGGGGCATGGCGGCTTTCTATGGTGCCCGACCACTCCGAAGTCAAGCCCGCTGTTGCGCGGCAGCATGGATGCCACCACCGCGTGGCCTGCGGACCGCAAGGCCGCCTCGCCACGGCGGCCAGAAGGGTGCCGGAGAGCCACCATGGGCCGCGGGCCCACCTCGCTCTCAAGATAGTGCAGCTACCCGGCGGCCGCCTGCGCCGCGCTGCGCACCGCTTCGGCGATGTCGCCCACCACCTGACGCACGAGGCCGGCGTCGTCACCCTCGGCCATCACGCGGATGACGGGCTCCGTGCCGGACCGCCGCACCAGCAGCCGACCGCCGTCGCCGAGGCGGGCGCGCCCGGTATCGATGGCGCTCTTGACCAAGGCGTGCTCCAGCGGCGAGCCGTCGGCATAGCGCACACTCTGCATCAGCTGCGGCACCGCCTCGAAGCACTTGCATACCTCGCTCACCGGCTGGCCGGTGCCGATCACCACGGCCAGCACCTGCAGGGCCGCCACCAGCCCGTCGCCCGTGGTGGTATAGTCGCCCAGCACGATATGGCCCGACTGCTCGCCGCCCACGTTGTGGCCGTGCTTGCGCATGTGGTCGACCACGTAGCGGTCGCCGACCGGGGTGCGCTCCAGCTTCAGCCCGAGGCCGCCAAGATACCGCTCCAGCCCCAGGTTGGACATGACGGTGGCCACCACGCCGCCCGCCGCCAGCCTGCCGCTCCGGTGCCAGCTTTCGGCAATCACGGCCATGATCTGGTCGCCGTCGACGATGCAGCCTTTCTGGTCCACCAGCACCACCCGGTCGGCATCGCCGTCGAGGCCAATGCCTACGTCGGCGCGCATCTCGCACACCTTGGCGCAGAGCGCGTCGGGCGAGGTGGTGCCGCAGTTGAGGTTGATGTTGAGGCCGTTCGGGTCCACCCCGATCCTGAAGACCTCCGCGCCAAGCTCCCACAGCACCGCCGGCGCCACCTGGTAGCCGGCGCCGTTGGCGCAGTCGATCACCACCCGGAGGCCGTTCAGGCGGATATCGCGCGGCAAGGTGCGCTTGACGAACTCGATGTAGCGCTCCTGCGCGCTCTCGATGCGCTTGGCGCGGCCGATGCGGTCGGCGGGGGCGAGCAAGGTGGCGCTGTCGGCGGCCATCAGCGCCTCGATCTTGGCCTCGACCTCGTCGGAGAGCTTGTAGCCCTCCGGGTCGAACAGCTTGATGCCGTTGTCCTCGAACGAATTGTGGGACGCCGAGATCATCACGCCGAGATCGGCCCTGAGCGAGCGCGTCAGCATGGCGACGGCGGGGGTCGGCATCGGGCCAAGGAGGAAGACTTCCATGCCGACCGCCGTGAAGCCCGACATCAGCGCCGATTCGATCATGTAGCCGGAGAGGCGGGTGTCCTTGCCGATCACCACGCGGTGCGGCCGGCCGCCGCCGTTGGAGAACAGCCTGCCGGCCGCCATGCCCACCTTGAGGGCAATCTCCGATGTCATGGGGTGCCGGTTGGCCAGACCGCGAATGCCGTCCGTCCCGAAGTACTTGCGCGCCATGGAATACCGCTGCTGTCGTCACCGAGCTGATAGCAGGGCCTCGTCTCTGCCGGTGCAGCAGAGAAGAGTAGCCTTACCGTCGTTAAACCCATCATAAACCCATCGTGCCGGGTGGCGGGGGCGGCGAGAGAGCACCACAGATCAAAAGCTATGACCAAGCATTACACAACTTACGCGTGAACGCTATCGCACGTTTGCCATCTTTGCTCGCACGGCGCACAAGCTCGGGCACCTCGAGCTTTTTGAGCGCTCACGTCCCGCCGGCTGCCTCCCATAACGTCAGCGCCTGCCGGGTTGCTGCGACATCGTGCAGGCGCAGAATCTGGGCGCCCTGGGTGGCGCCGAGGAGGGCGGCAGCCACCGAGCCCGGCATGCGCTGGTCCGCCGGCGCCCCGCCGCTGAGCCGGCCGATGAAGCTCTTGCGCGAGGCGCCGAGCACGATGGGGCAGCCGAGGCCATGGAGAGTGCTCAAGCGCCCGACGAGCGCCAGGTTGTGCTCCACCGTCTTGCCGAAGCCGATGCCGGGGTCGACCACGATGCGCTCGCGGGGGATGCCGGCCGCCTCGCAGGCGGCGATGCGGGCGTCGAGCCAATCGTATACGTCGAGCACCACGTCATCGTAGCGCGGGTCAAGCTGCATGGTGCGGGGATCGCCCTGGGCGTGCATGAGCACCACGGGAAGGCCTGTCCCGGCCGCGACCCGCAAGGCATCGGGGCCGTACCCCAGCGCGGCCACATCGTTGATGATGCCCGCCCCGGCATCGGCGGCGCGGCGCATGACCTCGGCATTGCGGGTGTCGATGGAGACAGGCACCCGCGCCTTTTGGACGAGCGCGGCGATCACGGGGATGACGCGCCGCAGCTCCTCATCCACGCCGATGGCCTCGGCGCCGGGCCGGGTGGACTCGCCGCCGACGTCGAGGATGTCGGCGCCTTCGGCCTCAAGCTGGAGGCCGTGGGCAACGGCCGCCTTCGCGTCGAGCCAGCGCCCGCCATCGGAGAAGCTGTCGGGCGTGACGTTGACGATGCCCATGATGCGCGGCCGGTCCATGGGGAGCCCCGCGATGGGCGGGCGCGGCTGCCGGACGCGCTGGAGCAGGGCCGCCGTCTCTCCACTCGGGTCGCTGGCCAACTCCGCCGCGGTCACGAGGCGGCGCCGCGCCACCTTGCCCTCGCGCTCGGCGATCTCTGCGGCCGCAAAGAGCAGATCCGCCCGTCCCGCCACGGCAATGGCATGCCCTGGCACGTCGGTGGCGGGGGATAGCGCGATGCGGCCCACCGGCCTGAGGTAGATGCGTTCTGTCACGGACCGCGTTCTACCCCGAGGCTCCCCGGCTTGGTAGGCCCGGTTGGCCCGGGTCTGCCCACGTCTACCGCCGCAACCGCACCAGGACCAGCGCGAGGGCGAACGTGGGCGCGAGGATGGCGAGGGCGAGCCCTGTTATCTGCACCTGCGACAGCGGCACGATGGTGCCGCCAGGCGTCGCCAGCGCGATGCCGCCGAGCACCAGCAGGAGACGCAACGGCCACTCCATCGCGCCGGCCTTGCGCAGGTCGCCGATGCCCATCTGGTAGCCCTGGATGCCGCTGCAGATGCAAACGGTGCCGGCGGCGATCAGTGCCGCGAGCCCCAGCGCGGGGAGAAACGGGGCGGGGCCTTGCAGCACCAGGGCGGGGTTGAGCACGAAGAAGAACGGCAGAAAATAGATGATCGAGCCGACCATCATGCTCTCCCAGCCGGTGCGCATCGGCGGCGCCCCGGCGATGCCGGCTGCGGCGAACGAGGCGATGGCGACGGGCGGCGTGATGGCCGACAGCATGCCCCAGTAGAATATGAACATGTGCACGGCCATCCTGTTGAGGCCGAGCTTCTCCAAGGCGGGCGCGATCAGGATGGCGAGGAAGATGTAGCAGGCGGTGGTGGTGAGCCCGAGGCCGAGGATCAGGCTTGTCACCGCGCACATGACGAGCAGCAGGAAGGCGTTGTCGCCGGCGATGCGCAACAGATCGTTGGCGAGGCTGGAGACGACGCCGGTCATGGAGAAGGCGCCGATGAGCAGGCCGCAGCCGGCCAGGATGGCGGCCAGCTCGACGAAGGTGCGCCCGTTGGCCTCCAGGAAGTCGGCCACCGTCCGAAGCGTCCAGCGGTTGCCCTTCGAGAACAGCTGGTTGAGCACCAGCAGCAGAGCGGTGGCGTAGAATGGCGCGTGGCTCTCGCGCTTGAAGTGGAGCAGCATGACGATCAGCAGCGCCACCACGAAGATGAAGTACCAGCCGTCCTTCAGCGTCGCCCACAGGCTCGGCAGCTCGTGCCGGGGCAGGCCTTTGAGGCCGTGGCGGGCGGCGTAGGCATCGACCTGGGTGAAGAGGCCGAGATAGTAGAGCGCGGCCGGAATGACCGCGGCGAGCGCCACCTCCGCGTAGCTGATGTTGAGGAACTGGGCGATCACGAACGCCGTCGCCCCCATCACCGGCGGCGCCAGGACCGCGCCGGTGGAGGCGCAGGCCTCGATGGCGCCGGCGTAGGAGGCCTTAAAGCCGGTGCGCTTCATGGCGGGGATGGTCATGGTGCCGGCGGTGAGCACGTTGGAGACGACGCTGCCCGACATCATGCCGAGCAGGCCGCTGGCGAAGATGCCCACCTTGGCCGCGCCGCCTCGGAACGTGCCGCACAGGCCGAACGCCAGGTTGATGAAGAACTTGCCGGCCCCGGTCATCATCAAGGCGGTGCCGAACACGAGGAAGCCGATGACCGTTTCGGCGAAGGCCTGAATGGGAATGCCGAGCACGCTCTCGATAGAGAGCATGTGATAGGCGATGGCCTGCTCCAGCGTCGCCTGGGTTCCTCTGAGCGGCCCGAGCCAGCTCCACTCCGCGAACAGCGGATAGACCGTGAACGGCAGCACGCTCAGCAGGAGGCTCCAGCCGCCGGTGCGGCGCAGCCCCTCCATGAGGGCTACCCACAGCACCAGGCCGGCGGCGTTGACGGGCATCGGCGCACCGCCGAACTCCCAGCCGAGCTCCGCCGCCCGGCGCACGTGGAGCATGAGATACCCCGCGGCCACGGCCGTCGCCACGAGCAGCGCGACGTCGTACCAAGCCACCCGGTCGAGCCGCGCGCGGCCGCCGGCCGGGAACAGCACGAACGTGAACGGCAGCATCAGCAGGATGAGGAGGTAGTAATATTCCGTGTTGAGCTGGGTGAAGCCGACGAAAAAGCGCAAGGTGAACTGCTGGTTGATGCACAGCCCGATGGTGGCCGCCGTCAGCGCGATCAGCAGCCACCGCCACGGCCCCGCCAGCTTGCGCACCTGGGTGACCTCGGCCTCCATCGGGCCGCTAAGGGCGTGCGGATCGGCGAATTCCACCGGCTTGGCCGATGGGGCGGCCTGAGCGTTTCCGGCATCGCGACCGGAATCCATGGAGGACTACCTCGGTGGAGGGAGAAGCGGGGAACCGTAGCCGTAGGTTGGGTTAGCCGCGGAGCGGCGTAACCCAACATGTCGCGAATGCCGATGTTGGGTTACGGCCCTTCGGCCTAACCCAACCTACCCTTCCCTTACTCGAATATCGCGTCCATCCCCACCGCCGCCAGCGCCGCCTTGCGCGCCGCCATCCAGCCCTTGGTGAACGCGGCCTTGTCGTTGGGCGGGCCGCTCTTCAGGTATGCGGTCCAGGCCGTCGCGAGCGTCTCCTGCCGTTTCACGAGCTTCTGGTTGTGCACCTCGTGCTCCGGCTTCCAGGCGCCCGCCTCCTTCAGCGCCCGCACAGCCCCCTCATGGTAGGGCAGAACCCAGGCCAGGTTCTGGACCTTCACATCGAGCCCGGCGGCGCCGGGCGCGTTGTCCTTGTAGGCGGCGTAATCAACGATCATGGCCCTGGTCACGCCGTAGATCAGGTCGGCCGGCTGGTTGGCGTAGGCCATGAAGATCGGATAGGCGTAGGAGGGGAGCTCGGCGGGGCTCTGCGGCGAGAGCCCGACGCCGCACGTGGCCCTGATCGGGCCATAGTAGGGCGCGAGCTTGCGCACCCGCGCCCAGGCGGCCGTGTCTGCGGCGGGGGTCGAGGGATAGAACAGACCGCGCGGGGAGGTCTCGACCTCCTTGGCCTGGCCGGAGATGGACGAGGCGATCGCGGCGTCGGCCTCGTTGTTGAGGAGGCCCTTCCACATGGCGCCGTAGCTGGAGAACTCCACCAGCTTCACGTCGTCGCGGGTGAGGCCGCCGTAGGCCAGCACGGCGAACGCATTCTGGTTGAGCGCCGGCGAGCCGACGACGATGCCGATGCGCTTGCCCTTGAGGTCCTTGACCTCCTTCACTCCCACATCCTTGGTCACGCCGAGGGAGATGGAGTTGCAGTAGGTCGAGGCCAGCATCAGCCGTAGCGGCTGCGGGCCCCATTCCTTCACGGCAAACTCGAACACACCTTCCTGGGCGAAGTAGCCGCCGATGCCCATGGCCGACGCCTGGGCGCGGCCGCCGCGCAACGGCGAAAGGCGGGCCACATCGTTGCCGGCCGGCAGCACGCGCACGTCGCTGCCGTGCTTGTCCTTGAGCATCTTGCCCACCGCCACGGCGATATTGAAGCCCGAGGAGCCCGTATCGTAGGCTGTGAGGCTCAAAGTGGCCGGAAGCTTCCCTCCCTGGGCCATGGTTGCGGGGGCGCCCCCGATGAGCAGGCCCGCGGTGGCGGCGGCAAACAAAAGCTGTCCCTTGGCACCGTGCACGTCTTCCTCCCTTGCATGGCGGCCCTTCTCAAACCGCGCCGAGCCCGGCACGATCGTGGCTTTGTAGTCATACAAGCTTGATAACACCTGGGGAGTCCTGGAGCAATTGATCGCACCCCGTTGCCGCGGCCTTTTCCGATTTACGCTTTCATAAGCATGCCGTGGCACCTCCGACACCACCGGGCGCGGCCTCGATCTACTACGATGGTCGCGGGACAGCAGGCAGTGTGGGGAATTGCAATGTCGAAGAGTGGAGTTGCACATGCGGCGCTGAGATTGGGCTGCATAGCCGTGCTGGTGGCTGCCGCCGCTTGGGGGCTCGCACTGGAAGCCACGACTCCGGCATCTGCGGTCGGCGTGTCGCCCCTGGAGGGCCTGGCTGGCCGCTGGGTGGGCGAGGGTCGCCTGGGCGTGAAGGGCAACGCGACCGAAAAGGTCAAGTGCCGCGTGGCCTACACTTACGCCAAGAGCACCGATCAGCTCAAGCAGAGCATCCGCTGCGCCTCGGCCGGCGGCAACGTGGAGGTGCAGAGCCTCGTCACCCACACCGGGGGCAAGCTCACCGGAACCTGGCAGGAGCTGGTCCGCAGCTGGAGCGGCGATCTGACCGGGGCCGTCACGCCGCGCGGCTTCAAGGTCCGGGTGCGCGGCGAGAGCCTTACCGCCAACATGGACATCATCGTGATCGGCACCCGGCAGGTCGTCGAGATCCAGTTCGTCAACAGCTCCCTGATCGGGCTGACGCTGGTGCTGGAGCGCGGGTGACCGCGGAACGACCGGGCGCTAAGTCATCGCGCCTCTACCCTTGCGGCTTCGGTCAGCGCTCGTCGGAAACGTCTGACGCTCCGAGGAAGCCCTTATAGATCCATCCTCGCTGCCCGTTGACGATCACCTCGCACCATGCCCGGCAACCGATCACCTCCACGGCACTGCCCCTGGGAATGGTTGCGAGCACCGGCTGGCCGTTGCTCGGTCCGGCGCGCATGTTTACGTCGGAGACTATGCGGCCGATACGGATCTTGGCAGGACCCTTGCCGATCGATCCGGTCACGACCGTGGACGCCGGCGACAACGGTGCGTCCGCCGCCGGCGGCTGTTTGGCCGGCGGCCCCTCGGCTGGTGTGACAACGACCTCGGTGAGGATGGCGGGCGCGCCCGCCGGGCTGTCCTTCTCCGTCTTCAAGCCGGGGCCAACGCTCTCGATCGGCGGCCCCGTCTCGGCTTTGGCCGCCGGCGGCCCTTCGGGCTTTGCAGCCGACACCGCTCCAGTCTCGATGTCGCCCTCGGTCGTCTGCTCTTCCTCGATGCCGGTCAATTCCAGGCCGACGGGCTCTGCCGTCAGCGGGGTCTCCTCTACCGGCTTGTCGACCGCGGCGGTGCCGGCGACGACCACTTGCGACGTCTTGTCGGGCGCACCGTCGGCTGCAGGCCGCGCCCACTGTCTCATCGCCGATCCGACGATGGCATCGCCAACGGCGACCGCCACGATCAGGCCCGCAGCGCAGGTGATCAGCCGTCCAATGCGCCACGCCTGACTGGCAGCGGGCGGGGCGGCGTTGATCTCGAGGTCTTGCGACGCGCACCGGTTTTCCAGGGCGGTCGCGTGAACCATGGACATGAGCTGATCGTAGAAAGGCGCTCGCCCATCGTCTGCGCCCCCTTCGGCGGGCGCTGTGGCGTGCGGTACCGGCATGCATGCGACGGCCCGGTCCCCACGGGAGCCGTCTTTCGCGGCGCGACCTGCAAGGCTCACCTGCCTGGGCGTAATGACGTCAGCAGTCATGGCGCGATAC